>JANNLM010000346.1:0-8744 GCA_031396825.1 Gammaproteobacteria bacterium
GTGTCCGCGAGCACGAACATGTAGCGCTCGTGACCCGCGGTGGTGACGGCGGCCGCGAACGATCGTTCCGACAACTCGATCTTGGCCTGCAGGAACTCCGCCACCGGCGGCAGCGAGGTGAAGCCCACGCCCGCGGTCTTGGCCAGGCGCAGCAGCGCGTCGAGGTCGGACAGGCGGATGGGGCGGATGACGTTCAATGCCAAGACAGGTCTCCCGAGGCCAGCCGCATCAGCAGCAGGGCCGACAATTGTGCACGCTCGCCGAGGCTCGACAGGCGCATGAACTCGCGATCGCTGTGGATCTCGCCACCGACCACGCCGAGGTTGTCGATGTTCGGCAGGCCGGCTGCGGCCAGGTTGTTGCCGTCGCAGCAGCCGCCGGTCGGGCGGAACTCGAGCGTGAGGCCCAGCTGGCGGCCGCAGTCGGCGATCATGCCGGCGAGCTTCTCGATCGCCGGCGTCAGCACCTTCGGTCCGCGCGTGAAATGGCCGCGCAGCTCGAGCTGGATGCCTTCCTTCCGGTGCGCGTCGGCGAGGATGCGGTCGAGCTGCTGGTGCAGCCAGGGCTCGTCGTCGGCGATCGAGGTGCGCACGTTGAACTTCAGCACGCATCGGTCCGGGACGATGTTCGTCGGGCCACCGCCGCTGACGTAGCCGACGTTCAGCGTCAGGCCGTCGCGCTTGCCGTTGAGCGCGTCGAGCGCCGCGGTGACGTCGGCCGCCGCGCGGATGGCGTTGCGGCCGAGGTGCGGGTCGCGCCCGGCGTGTGCGGCGCGGCCGCGCACGATGACGTCGAAGTTGCCGCTGCCCTTGCGTGCGCCGGCCAGGTTGCCGTCCGGGAAGGAGGGCTCGAACACCAGCCCGAGCGCGTGGCGCCGCGCGGCGTCCTTGAACAGCGGCGCCGAGCCCTCCGAGCCGATCTCCTCGTCCGGGTTGAACAGCACCTCCCAGCCGATGCGGTCCTTCCACGGGCTGCGCTCGAGCGCCGACAGCGCCAGCCGCATGACCAGCAAGCCGCCCTTGAGGTCGGCCACGCCGGGGCCGTTGAGCGTGTCGTCGTCGACGGCGCGCGCGGCCTGGAACGGATGATCCTTGCCGAACACCGTGTCCATGTGGCCCGCGAGGAAGATTTTCAGCTTGGCGTCCGGCCGCTGGCGCAGGCGCAGCGCGCGGCCGACCGGATGCTCGACCGCTTCGCCGCGGTCGCTGGTGACCCGGTGCGGCGGCAACTCGATGCGTTCCTGCCGTGCTCCGAGCGGCGCGAACAGCTCTTCGAGGCGCTCGGCGACGCGGTTGACGCCGGCAGCGTGGTAGCTGCCGGAATTGATGTTGGACAGGCGCAGCAACTCGTCGCGCTGCGCGGGAACCTGCGCGCGAATCCAGTCCAGTTGCGCCTGATAGGGGCCTGCCATCCGCCAATTCTAGACGGGCGCCGGGATACTAGGCTTGCGCTCGTTGCGGGGTGGTCCTACGGCCGTTGCCTCGCCGCGCCGCGGATGTGTGCGATACCGAACTGAGTTTCTTGCGTCGAAGGGACACGCTGATCACCCGTGAATCCCCGCAGCGGCGCAGGCCAGTCGCCGGACCATCTGGCGCAGTTGTTCCAGCCGTTCAACCGCCTCGGCCGCGAGTCCCCCGGCGAAATCGAGGCGGCCGCGGCATGAGCGACCCGACCGGCATCCTGCAGGCCCGCATCCTGATCGTGGACGACCAGGCCGCCGACGTCCGCCTGATGGAACGCGTGCTCGGCGCTGCGGGTTACACGCGCGTCGCATCCACGAGCAACGCCGCCGAGGTCTGCGACCTGCATCGCGCGCACTCCTACGACCTGATCGTGCTGGACCTGCTGATGCAGGGGACCGACGGCTACAAGGTGCTGGAGGGCCTGCGCGCGCTGGAGGCCGGCAGCTACGTGCCGGTGCTGGTGCTCTCGGCCTACGCCGGGCACAAGGTGCTCGCGTTGCAGGCGGGCGCCAGGGATTTCGTCAGCAAGCCGTTCGATGCCGCCGAACTGCTGATGCGGGTACGCAACCTGCTGGAAGTGCGCCTGCTGCACGGCGCGGCGCGCCAGGACGCCCGACAGATGGAAGCACTGGCGCTGCGGGATCCATTGACCGGGCTGGCCAACCGGCGCCAGCTGGAGGACCGGGTGCGCAGCGCCATGGCGAACGCGCGCAGGAACCGGCGGAAGCACGGCGCCGCGGCGCTGGTGACGCTGGATCTCGACGGCTTCAAGGAGATCAACGACCGCCTGGGTCATGCGGGAGGCGACACGCTGCTGAAGATTGTGGCCGAGCGCCTGCTGGCCACGGTACGGGAGCAGGACACGGTGGCGCGTCAGGGCGGCGACGAGTTCATGATCGTGCTGCACGAGGTCACTGGTGCGCATGCCGCGGCTGCGGCCGCCGCCAAGATCGTTGCGGCCGTGGCGCGACCCTGCGTCATCGACGGCCACTCCTTTGCCATCACCGCCAGCGCCGGCGTCGGCCTCTACGCCGGCTCCGGCTCCGGCTCCAGCGGCGACGTGAACGCGCTGATGGAGAGCGCCGACCTGGCGTTGTACGCGGCCAAGCACGCCGGCAAGAACACGTTTCGCCTCGCGCCGGCAATCGGCACACCCGTTGCGGAGATCTCCCGTCGGGGCTCGGGGGGCAGGTCGGGTTCTGGTCCCAAGCAATTTTGATAGGCTCCGGGCCATGAAAAGCCCTGTCCCGATGGCCCTGGCGGCTGCGCTGTTCTGTGGCGCCGCCGCCGCCGGCGAGAGCCCGACGCTGGCCCATATCAAACAGCGCGGCGAACTGCGCGTCGGGCTCGAAGTCGGCTACATGCCGTTCGAGATGGTCGACAAGAGCGGCGAGATCATCGGCTTCGACATCGACCTCGCGCGGCTGATGGCGCGCAAGCTGGGGGTAAAGCTGAAGGTCGTGAACCAGTCCTGGGACGGCATCATCCCGGCGCTGCTGACCGGCAAGTTCGACGTGACGCTGGGCGGCATGACCATCACGCCCGAGCGCGCCAAGAGCGTGGATTTCACCGACCCGTACGTGACCATCGGCCAGACCGTGCTGCTTAGCCGCAAGCTGGCCGGCAAGATCACGAACTACCAGCAGCTCAATACCCCGGAGTACCGCGTGCTGAGCAAGCTCGGCACCACCGGCGAGATCGCGACGCGCAAGCACTTTCCGCGCGCGCAGATCCGCACCTTCGAGCACCAGGCCGAGGCCGCCATCGAGGTGCGCAACGGCCGCGCCGACGCCTTCATCTACGACCTGCCGTTCAACGCCGTGATGGCCGCGCAGTTTCCCGATGGGCTGGTGCACCTGAAGGAGCCGTTCACGCACGAGGACCTCGGCTGGGCGATCCGCAAGAACGACCCCGCGCTGCGTGCCTGGCTCAACGAGTTCCTCGCCGGCCTGAGGAAGGACGGAACCTACCAGGCGCTGTACAAGAAATGGTTCGAGAGCAGCGCCTGGCTGCCGAACGTGATTTGACGCAACCTCCGCACCATCGCTGGTTGTGGAACGGCGTCTACGCCGTCGTCATCGTGGCCCTGGGTTTCGCGGTCTACACCACCAGCAAGCGCGTCGACTACACCTGGCGCTGGGAGCGCATTCCGCAATACATCGTCAGCAACGAGGGTGAGCGCGTAGCGACGCCCGCCGACGGCATCGTGCGGCTCGACCCCTCGGGCCGGGCGCTCGAGATCCACGCGCAGAGCGACCCGCCGCAGGTCACGCGCATCGACAACGTCGATCGCATCACCGCCGGCGAGGGCGATCCGGTGTTCGCCGGCGACATCGTCGCGATCCGCCAGGGCTATGCGGCGGGCCCGCTGCTGATCGGGCTGTGGATCACGCTGAAGATCTCGGCCCTGTCGCTGGTGTTCGCGCTGGCGCTGGGGCTGGTGGCGGGACTGGGCCGCGTGTCGGCCAACCCGGCGGCGCACAACCTCGCGACGACCTACGTCGAGATCATCCGCGGCACGCCGCTGCTGGTGCAGATCTTCATCATGTATTTCTTCATCGGCACGGTGCTCGATTTGTCGGCGTTCACCGCCGGCGTCGCCGCGCTCGCCGTGTTCACCGGCGCCTATGTCGCCGAGATCGTCCGCGCGGGCATCGAAGCGGTGCCGAAAGGCCAGATGGAAGCGGCCCGCAGCCTGGGCATGAGCTACCCGCAGGCCATGCGCTTCGTGATCCTGCCGCAGGCGCTGCGCCGCACGCTGCCGCCGATGGCCGGCCAGTTCATCAACCTGGTCAAGGACTCCTCGCTGGTCTCGATCATTGCCATCACCGACCTGACCAAGGCGGGGCGGGAGATCGTCAGCTCGACCTTTGCGCCGTTCGAGGTCTGGTTCACGGTCGCGTTGATGTACCTGGTGCTGACCGGCACGCTGTCGTGGGTCGTGCGCCGCATGGAGCGGAGGCTCGCCGCCAGTGATTGAAGCCCAGATCGCGCTGAAGGGCGTCGGCAAGCAGTTCGGCAACGGCGTGGCCGCGCTGAAGAACGTGTCGCTCGAGGTCCAGCAGGGCGAAGTCGTGGTCGTGGTCGGGCCCAGCGGCTCGGGCAAGTCCACGCTGCTGCGCGCGCTGAACGGGCTCGAGGGCATCAGCGCCGGCGAGATCTGGGTCGACGGCCAGGCGGTGCACGACCGGCGCACCAACCTGAACCGGCTGCGCACGCGCGTGGGCATGGTGTTCCAGCAGTTCAACCTGTTTCCGCACAAGACCGCGCTCGGCAACGTCATGCTGGCGCCGATGCAGGTGGCCGGCGTGGCGCCGGCCGAGGCGCAGGCGCGCGCGCAGCGGCTGCTGGAAAAAGTCGGGCTGGGCGAGCGCGGCGCCAGCTACCCCGCGCAGCTGTCGGGCGGCCAGCAGCAACGGGTGGCGATCGCGCGCGCGCTGGCGATGCAGCCGGACATCATGCTGTTCGACGAGCCGACCAGCGCGCTCGACCCGGAGCTGCGCGGCGAGGTGCTGGAAGTGATGAAGGCGCTGGCGCTGGAGGGCATGACCATGGTGGTGGTCACGCACGAGATGAGTTTTGCCCAGGCGGTCGCCCACCGCGTGCTGTTCATGGACGGCGGCGAGCTGGTCTACCAGGACACGCCGGCCGGTTTCTTCGGCCAGCCAAAGAACGAGCGCCTGAGGACCTTCCTGGGCCAGGTGCTCAAGGCGTAGCCTAAAATGCGCCCGCGATGCCCCCGTAGCTCAGTGGATAGAGCAGCCGCCTCCTAAGCGGCAGGTCGGACGTTCGATTCGTCTCGGGGGCGCCAAATAAAAAGGGCGCCAGTGGCGCCCTTTCATTTCAAGCGAACGGGATCAGTTGCCGGACGCGCCGGTGCCCTCGCTGTCCTGGTTCTGGCCGTCGACCACGATCAGGCTCGCGGCGCCGATGACGATGGCCAGCGGCAGCCAGCCGCCCCACGCCGCCGCCACGCCGCCTTCTTCCTGCTTCATGGCGAAGGTCCGCTCGACGTCGAGGCCGTTGAGCAGGAACTGGCCGGTATCCTGCCGGTACTCGGCGCGGAACGGCGCGACGCCGGCGAGGCGCTGGCCTTCGTTGGCGATCTGCAGTGCGAAGCCGCGTGCAACCGGCGCGCCGGGGGCGCCGCCGAAGCGGGCCTGGTAGACGAGTTGCGCCGTGACGGCGTCGTTCTCGATCTGGAGCGTGTCGATCTCGCCGGCGGTGGCGCCAGTCGCTGCCGCCATGCCGACCAGCAAAGTCAGGATGCGCATGTAAGTCCCCTGTTACGACGTCACGAAAGAACGTCGAAGGCACGATAGCGCCGACGGGGGCGCGGGGTCAATTGGCCCGCGGTGGCGGCGCCGGCGGGCGACCGAGCGCCTGGCGCGCCCACATGCCCAGGCCGAGGACGACCAGCACCAGACCGAGCCCGATCCAGCGCTCCAGCTGCTCGCGCTCGCGCCGGATCTCGGCCTCGACCTCGCCGCGCAAGGCGGCGCGCAGCGCCTCGACGCGCTCGGGCGAGGGTTGCAGGTGCGGCCCGCGCCGGCGCAGTTCCACGGCGAGGTTCAGCTCGACCGACTGGGCGATCTCCGTTTCGCTCCAGTCCGGCAGGCGCCAGCGCTGCTCGCCGTACCAGGCGGCGATGCCGGCGCCGATGGCGGCGAGCAGGAAGGCGAGCAGGCGAGGGTTGCGCAACAGCAAGTTCAGGCTCCGTTCAGGCGGCGCAGTCTACAAGCTGCATGCGCCACCAGCCGCAGCGCAGCACGGTTCGCGGTTGGGCTTCGGCTAGAATGGCGCGCCGCCGGGGGCGGGGATCCCCGTCATCGTTCGAGAGAGCACATGCGTGTCGGCGTTCCCAAAGAGATCAAGAACCACGAGTATCGCGTCGGGCTGACGCCCGCTGGCGTGCGCGAGCTGACCGAGCGCGGTCACGAGGTGCTGGTCGAGAAGGGCGCGGGCGGGGGCATCGGCATCGCCGACGAGCAATACCTCAAGGCCGGCGCGAAGATCGTTCCCGGCGCGGCCGCGGTGTTCGACAAGTCGGACATGGTCGTGAAGGTCAAGGAACCGCAGCCGGGCGAGTGCAAGATGCTGCGCAAGGGCCAGGTGCTGTTCACCTACCTGCACCTCGCGCCGGACCCGGACCAGGCCAAGGCCCTGGTCAAGAGCAAGTGCGTGGCCATTGCCTATGAAACCGTCACCGACGCGCGCGGCGGGCTGCCGCTGCTGGCGCCGATGAGCGAGGTGGCGGGACGCATGTCGATCCAGGCCGGCGCCCACGCGCTGGAAAAGGCGCAGGGCGGCCTCGGCGTGCTGCTCGGCGGCGTGCCGGGCGTGGTGCCGGCGGAAGTCGTGGTCATCGGCGGCGGCGTGGTCGGCTACAACGCGGCCCGCGTCGCCATCGGCATGGGCGCCAAGGTCACCGTGATCGACCGGTCGGTGCCGCGCCTGAAGTACCTCGACGAACTGTTCGAGAACCGCCTGCTGACGCTGTATTCCACGACTGACGCGGTCGAGCAGGCGGTGTCGCGCGCCGACCTCGTGATCGGCGCGGTGCTGGTGCCGGGCGCCGCGGCGCCGAAGCTGGTGACGCGGGCGATGCTCAAGAAGATGCGGCCGGGCGCGGTGATCGTGGACGTCGCCATCGACCAGGGCGGCTGCTTCGAGACCAGCAAGCCGACCACGCACCAGGACCCGACCTACGTCGTGGACGGCATCGTCCACTACTGCGTCGCCAACATGCCGGGCGGCGTGGCCCGCACGTCGACCTTCGCGCTCACCAACGCCACGCTGCCGTACGTGCTGGCGCTGGCCGACAAGGGCTACCGCAAGGCGCTGCTCGACGACGCGCACCTGCGCGAGGGCCTCAACGTGCACGAGGGCGCGGTGACCTACAAGGCGGTGGCCGAGGCACTGGATTACGATTACGTCGCCCCCCAGGACGCGCTGTAGCCTGGCGGCAGTACCCTGAAGCCTGAAGCACCCAGCCGGAGCCGCACCATGATTGCCCATCGCACCCTCGTTCTCCTGACGGCCCTGGCCGGCACGGCCCTCGGCGGTGCCGCCGTGGCGCAGTCGCGGACGCAGGCCGCGGCGCCGGCAGCGGCAACGCCGGCCGCGCCGAAGTCGGTGAAGGCCATCAAGGCGTGCATGGAGGCCAACCTGGTCAAGCGCGGCGCGCTGCGCGACCTGCAGCTCGGCATGTTCGACAAGGAAGGCAAGGTGCGCGACATGAAGGTGCGCCTGTACTGGAAGCCGTCGAAGAGCGGCGGCTCGCGCGTGCACCTGCGCATCGTCGAGCCGGTCGCCATGGTTGGTTCGGCCTACCTGATGGTGCAGGAAGGCCGCAGCGAGGAGGTCTACTTCTACCTGCCCGGCGCCGACCGCGCGTTGCGCATCACCGGCCAGAACATGTCCGAGCCGCTGTGGGGCACCGACTTCAGCTACGGCGAGATCAAGCAGGTGATGGGCCTGCTGGTCAGCGGCGAAACCTCGCGCGGCGCGGACGCCAACGTCGGCGGGCGCACCTCCTACGTGCTGGAAACGAAGACCTCGGCGGCCGAGACCGGCTACCGCAAGGTGGTGTCGTACGTGGACCAGGCCACCTGCGTGCTGATGAAGAGCGAGTTCGTCGCCACCGGCGACAAGCCGCGCAAGGTGCTGGAAGGCGACGTCGCCTCGATGCTGCAGGCCGACAAGTACTGGACGATGCTGTCGTACAAGATGAGCGACGTGAACCGCAACACCTACACCGAGCTGGCGCTGAGCGACCTGTCGATCGACGAGCGCCTGTCGGAGAAGCTGTTCTCGCCGAAGGAGTTCTTCGCCTACACGCCCTGACCGGGCCGTAGTGCAAACGCCCCACTGCAAAAAATAAGCCCCAGCCGTCAGGCTGGGGCTTATGCATTGGCTCCCGGGGTTGGACTCGAACCAACGACCCAGTGATTAACAGTCACTTGCTCTACCGACTGAGCTACCCGGGAATTGAATAGAGAGACGCGGCAGGGCGCGCATTCTAGTGGCGCACCCCTCCGGAATCAATCATCAAGTCCTACGGCGGCGACGTGCTGGCCGCCGACGCCCGACGGCGACGTAACCGTGGCTTTGCGCCGGCCGGGGAGAATAGAATCCCGGAGCGACGCGACACAGGCCAGGAGAACGTCATGACTCAAGCACCGAGCGCCGAGGCTTCCGCAGTGTTCGTGCGCGCGCAGCAATTGCGCGCCACCGGCAAGTCCGTGCACACGCGCGAGATCATCGAGCTGTGCCAGCGCG
>JANNLM010000003.1:0-4117 GCA_031396825.1 Gammaproteobacteria bacterium
CGGGAGACATGCCGAGGTTCTTGGCGATGATGGCCATCATCACCTCGTCGGCGCCGCCGCCGATCGAGTGCAAACGCAGGTCCCGGTAGTACTGCGAGATCGGGTTCTCCCACATGTAGCCCTGCCCGCCCCAGTACTGCAGGCAGCCGTCGGTGACCTCGCGCGCCACGCGCGCGCTCTTGAGCTTGGCCATCGAGGCCAGCAGCGTCACGTCGCGGCCGGCGAGCAGTTCCTCGGTGGCGCGGTAGGTCAGCGAGCGCGCCGCCTCGATCTCGGTCTTGAGCTCGGCCAGCCGGAAGTGCACGTACTGGTTGTGCAGGATCGGCGCGCCAAAGGCGTTGCGCTGGCCGGTGTACTTCACGGTCTCCTCGATGCACTTGTCCATCGAGGCCAGGATGCTGGCGGACAGGAACAGGCGCTCGTGCTGGAACTGCTGCATCTGGTAGACGAAGCCCTTGCCCTCCTCGCCGATCAGGTGCTTCACCGGCACGCGCACGTTGTCGAAGAAGATGATCGCGGTGTCGCTGGACCTTTGCCCCAGCTTCTCGAGCTTGGTCTTGCGATCGACGCCCTTGGCGTCGAGCGGCACCACGATCAGCGACTTGTTCGAATGGCGCCCGCCCTCGGGATTCACCTCGCCGGTGTTGGCCAGCAGGCAGGCCCAGTCGCCCTGCGCGCCGTTGGTGATCCACATCTTCTGGCCGTTGATGACGTAGTCGCCGCCCTCGCGGCGCGCCGTGGTCTTGATGCCGGCGACGTCCGAGCCCGCACCGGGCTCGCTGACCGCGATGCACGCCACGTGCTCGCCCTTGATCGCGGGCTTCAGGTAGTTGTCCTTCAGGTAATCGTTGCCGACGCGGGCCAGCGCCGGCGTCGCCATGTCGGTCTGCACGCCGATCGCCATCGGGATGCCGCCGACCTTGCAGTGGCCGAGCGCCTCCGCGAACATCACCTGGAAGCTGTAGTCGAGGCCGAGGCCGCCCACCTCTTCCGGCTTGTTGATGCCGAGCAGGCCGAGCGCGCCCATCTTCCGGAAGATCTCCTTCGCCGGCCACATGCCCTTGCGTTCCCACTCGTCGGCGTGCGGGTTGATTTCCTTCTCCACGAATTGCCTCGTGGTGTCGAAGATCTGCTGGTGTTCGTGCGTGATGTTCACAGTCGTGCGATTCCAAAGGTATTGGGGTGGACCTGGCGCAGCCGCGCCTCCTTGCACACCGACAGCGTCAGGCCGAGGACCTTGCGCGTGTCGCGCGGGTCGATCAGGCCGTCGTCGAACAGCCGCGCGGTCGCCGCGAACGCCGTCGACTCGCGGTCGAACTGGTCGACGATGTTCTTCTCCATCAGGGCCAGCATCTTCTCGTCGGCCGGACCCATGACCTTGCCTTCCTTGGCCCACTTGTCGCGCGTGACGATGCTCATGACCTTGGCAGCCTGCTCGCCGCCCATGACCGCCGTGCGGGAGTTCGGCCACGCGAAGATGAAATCGGGGCCGAAGCCGCGGCCGCACATGCCGTAGTTGCCGGCGCCGAAGCTGGCGCCGATCACCATAGTGATCTGCGGCACCGTGGCGTTGGCCACCGCCTGGATCATCTTGCTGCCGTGCTTGACGATGCCGCCCTGCTCGCTCTCGATGCCGACCATGTAGCCGGTGGTGTTCTGCAGGTAGACGATCGGGATGTTGGCCTGGCAGCACAGCTGGATGAACTGGCCGGCCTTGGTGGCGCCGCGCACCGTGATCGGGCCGTTGTTGCCGATGATGCCGACCTGGTGGCCGTGGATCACGGCGCGGCCGCAGATGGTCTGCTGGTCGTACTCGTACTTGAAGTCGAGGAATTCGGAAGCATCCACGATGCGCGCGATGACCTCGCGGCAGTCGTAGGGCTTGCGGTAATCCACCGGCACGACACCCGCGAGTTCGTCGATGTCGTAGAGCGGCGCGCGCACCGGCAAGAGCTCGAGCCGCGGCCGGCCCGCGTTCCAGTCGAGGTTCCTGACGATCTCGCGCGCGATGCGGATGGCGTCGGAATCGTTCTCGGCGAGGAACTCGCTGACGCCGGAGATCTGCGAGTGCATCTCGGCGCCGCCGAGGTCCTCGTCCTTCGCCACCTCGCCGGTGGCGGCCTTGAGCAGCGGCGGCCCGGCCAGGAACACCTTGGCGCGCTTGCGCACCATGATCACGTAGTCCGAAAGGCCCGGCATGTAGGCGCCACCGGCGGTCGACGAGCCGTGCACGACGGTCACCTGCGGCAGGCCCGCCGCCGACTTGCGGCACTGGTTGGCGAAAGTGCGGCCGCCGGGAATGAAGACCTCGGCCTGGTAGAGCAGGTTCGCGCCGCCGGATTCGATCATCGCCACCGTCGGCAGCTTCTGGTCGAGCGCGATCTCCTGGATGCGCAGGCCCTTCTGCACGCCCCACGGCGTCATGGTGCCGCCCTTGATGGCGAAATTGCTGGCCGAGACGATGCAGCGCACGCCTTCGACGTAGCCGATGCCGATGATGGTGTTGCCGCCGGCCAGCGAGCCGTCCTTGTCGTCGTGGTGCTTGTAGCCGGCGAGCGTCTGCAGCTCGAGCCAGGGTGAGCCGCGATCGATCATCAGGTGCACGCGCTCGCGCGGCAGCAGCTGGCCGCGCTTGTGGAATTTCTCGCGCTTGCTCTCTTCCTCGGCGCGCCCTTTGGCCTCGATCGCCCGAAACTCGGCGATCTTGGCGAGCAGGTCCTCGCGGTTCTGCTTGAACTGGGCGCTGTTCGTATCGACTTTGGATTCGATAACCGGCATTACCCCATTCCCCGTTTCAGGGACAGAACGGGCAGTCTAGTGGCTCCGTGGCAAAAAGTGAAGCACAATTCACTCCATGGCCTACCGCCGTACCCGACGCGTGAAGCAGCGCCTCGCCGAGAACCGCGAGCGCATCGTGCTGGGCGCGCGCCAGCTCATCGCCAAGGGCGGCCTGCGCGGGGCGCAGATGGCGGAGGTGGCGTCGGTCGCCGGGCTGTCCACCGGCGCGATCTACAAGTACTTCCCGTCCCAGACCGAGCTGTTCATCGAGGTACTGCGCGACGCCGTCGGCCACGAGATCGAGATCCTGCAGCAGATCGCGGGCGAGCCCGGCACTCGCACCCTCGCGTTGCGCCGGGCGGTCGAGTCGTTCGTGCGCCGCGCGCTGGAGGGCCCCCACCTCGCCTACGCCTTCATCGCCGAGCCGGCCGACGCGCGGGTCGAGGCCGCGCGCCTGCGCGCGCGGCGGGCGCTGACCGAAGTCTACGAAGGCATCGTGCGCGAGGGCATCGCGCGCGGGGAGTTTCCGGACCAGGACCTCGACGTCACCGCGGCCTGCATCTTCGGCGCCTTCACCGAGGCGCTGGTCGGCCCGATCGCGGCGCGCGCCGTGCGTGACAAGGACAAGCGGGTGGCGGCGATCGTGACGTTCTGCGAGAGGGCCGTCGCGGGTCGCGCCTAACCGACCGCCTTGGGCTTGGTGGCGCGATGGAAGCCCTGGAACGGCTTGCTCTTGTCGTGCTCGGCCAGCGGGAAGATGCGGCTGTTGCGTGACGAGCCGCCGTCCACGTTGAGGCACGCGCCCGAGACGTAGGCGGCGGCCGGCGACAGCAGGAACGTGATCGCCGCGCTGACCTCCGCCTCCTCGCCCAGCCGCTTGGCCGGCACCGAGTGCTTGAGCTTGCCGATCACTTCCTTGGCGAACGCCGGGTCGTACTGATCCAGGCCGCTGGAGGCGATCCAGCCCGGCGCCACCGCGTTCACGCGCACGCCGAAGCTCGCCCACTCGACCGACGCGGTCTCGGTGAAGTTCAGCATGCCGGCGCGCGCCGCGCCGCTGTGCGCCATGCCGGGCATGCCGCCCCACATGTCGGCGATGATGTTGACGATCGCGCCCCCACCCTTCTTCATGGACTGGTTGAAGCACTCGCGCGCCACCAGGAAGCCGCCGGTCAGGTTGTTCGAGACCACCGCTTCCCAGCCCTTCTTGTTGATGGCCATCAGCGGCGACGGGAATTGCCCGCCGGCGTTGTTGACCAGGCCGTGGATTGAACCGCGCTCGGCGACGACCTGCTTGATTCCGGCCTTGACCGCATCTTCGTCGCGGATGTCGAAGGAC
>JANNLM010000320.1:0-8686 GCA_031396825.1 Gammaproteobacteria bacterium
CCCGTGCCGGTGACCTGCACCGTGCGCGTGCTGTTGCTTTCGTCGAGCAGCTGGCCGCGGTAGCGGCGGATCACGTCGACCACGGCGCGCGCCGAGGCGCCGGCGACGTCCACCTTGACCAGCAGCAGCTCCATCTCGACGAGCTCGCGGCCGGTCAGGTCGGCCACTTCGACCACGTCGATCAGCTTGCGCGACTGCTTGATGATCTGGTCGATCACCGCGTCGGAGCCGGTGGTGACCAGCGTCAGGCGCGACATCGTCGGATCGTGCGTCGGCGCCACCGTCAGCGACTCGATGTTGTAGCCGCGCGCCGAGAACATGCCCGACAGGCGCGCCAGCGCGCCGGCTTCGTTCTGCAGCAGCACCGAAATGATGTGTCTCATGGGGCGAAGAACGTTACCGGCGTTTGTGTTGCAGCGCAACAGGGAGCATGGGAGGATTGCTGCCCCTTCCCAGTCGCCGTTTTCACCGCTGCAGGACGCCATGACCCACGCCCCCGCTTCGACCCAGACGCACCCGCTCGCAGGCCAGACCCTGACCGGCGCGGACATCGTCGTCCAGGTCCTGGCGGACGAGGGCGTCGGCACCGTCTTCGGCTACTCGGGCGGCGCGATCCTGCCGACCTACGACGCCATCTTCCGCTTCAACAAGGAGCACCACGACCGGATGCCGCTGGTGGTGCCGGCCAACGAGCAGGGCGCCGGCTTCATGGCGGCGGGCTACGCGCGCGCCTGCGGCAAGGTCGGCGTGGCGCTGGTGACCTCCGGTCCCGGCGCGACCAATTGCGTCACGCCGGTGCGCGACTGCATGGCGGACTCGATCCCGATCGTGCTGATCTGCGGCCAGGTGCCGACCGCGGCGATGGGCACCGACGCCTTCCAGGAAGCGCCGGTGTCGAACATCTTCGGCGCCTGCGCCAAGCACGTGTTCCTGGTCACCGACCCGCGCCGGCTCGAGGCCACCGTGCGCACCGCGTTCGAGATCGCGCGCACCGGCCGGCCGGGCCCGGTCGTGATCGACATCCCGAAGGACGTGCAGAACGCGCTGATCCCGTTCATGGGCCGCGGCGTGCTGCCGGTGCCGGGCTTCCGCGCGCGCCAGCGCGCGCTCGAGGACAACCGGCTGTCCGACGAGCAGTGCGAGCGCTTCTTCGAGATGCTGTCGCGCTCGCGCCGGCCGCTGCTGTACTGCGGCGGCGGCGTGCTCCACGGCAACGCGGCGGATGCGCTGCGCGAGTTCGCGCACGCGTTCCGGATTCCGGCCGTGACCACGCTGATGGGCATCGGCTCGACCGACACCACCGAGCCTTTGAGCCTGCACATGCTCGGCATGCACGGCACCGCCTTCGCCAACTACGCGGTGGACGACTGCGATTTCCTGATTGCGGTGGGCGCGCGCTTCGACGACCGCGTCGCCGGCGTGCCGGCCAAGTTCGCGCGCAGCGCCAAGTTCATCGCCCACCTCGACATCGACTCGGCCGAGATCAACAAGGTCAAGCGCGTGCAGTGGCATCACGTTGGCCTGCTCGACGACGCGCTGGTCCGGTTGACGAAGTTCGGCCGCCAGCAGGAGTTCAGCAAGGACCTCTCCCCCTGGCACCAGCACGTCGCCGAGCTCAAGCAGAAGTATGCGATGAACTACGACAAGGCCAGCGCACTGATCCAGCCCTACCAGGTGATCGAGGAGATCAACCGGCACACCAGGGGCGAAGCGATCATCTCGACCGGCGTCGGCCAGCACCAGATGTGGGCCGCGCAGTACTTCGACTTCCGCCAGCCGCGGCTGTGGCTGACCTCGGGCTCGATGGGCACGATGGGTTTCGGCCTGCCGGCGGCCATCGGCGCGGCCTTCGCCATGCCGAGCCGCACCGTCATCGACATCGACGGCGACGCCTCGATCCGCATGAACATCGGCGAGCTGGAAACGGTCACGACGTACAACCTGCCGGTCAAAGTGGTGGTGCTGAACAATTTCGGCGACGGCATGGTCAAGCAGTGGCAGAAACTGTTCTTCAAGGGTCGCCTGTCGGGCTCGGACAAGTCGCTGCACAAGAAAGATTTCGTGCGTGCGGCGCAGGCCGACGGCTTCGAGTGGGCCCGGCGCCTCGACAAGAAGGACGACATCGCCGCGACCGTGAAGGCCTTCGTCGAGTTCAAGGGCCCCGCCTTCCTCGAGGTCATCATCGACCCGGATGCGGGCGTCTACCCGATGGTCGGCCCGGGCATGGCGTACACCGAGATGATCACGGGCGACTTCATCCCGAGCCGCGAGCCGGCGCCGGTGAAGGACGTCGACAAGAGCGAGATGTTCTAGTGAGCTCCGCCAACGTCATCACCGAAGTCAA
The DNA here is from genome assembly GCA_031396825.1 of Gammaproteobacteria bacterium. Taxonomy (GTDB): domain Bacteria; phylum Pseudomonadota; class Gammaproteobacteria; order Nevskiales; family Nevskiaceae; genus JACPFV01. Next base: position 2,345 of record JANNLM010000320.1, read on the forward strand.
GGACCGCGTCCTGCTGGTTCGCATCAACCGGCCGGAGAAAAAGAACGCGCTGACCGACGCGATCTACCGCGCGCTCGGCGACCAGATCCTGGCGGCCGACTCGAACGACGACATTCGCGCACTGGTGCTGACCGGAACGGGCGACAGCTTCTCCGCCGGCAACGACATGGTGGATTTCCTCAACCAGAAGGGCACGTTCGAAACCACCGGCGCGTGCTACTTCATGCGCAAGCTGTACGACTTCCGCAAGCCGGCGCTGGCCGCGGTCAACGGCCTGGCCATCGGCATCGGCACCACGCTGCTGCTGCACTGCGACTTCGCTTACGCCGGCGAATCGGCGACCTTCAAGATGCCCTTCGTCGGCATCGGCATCGCGCCGGAGTTCTGCTCGAGCTACCTGCTGACCGCGATGCTGGGGCACCGGCGCGCGGCCGAGCTGCTTTACACCAGCGACAAGTTCGACGCGCAGAAGGCCCTCGCATGCGGGCTCGTCAACGGCGTGGTGCCGGACGCGCAACTGCTCGAGCACACGATGAACCAGGCTCGCCGCCTCGCCGAGCAACCGCCGGCGGCGCTGCGCACCTGCAAGCGCCTGCTGCGCGAAGGTCTGCACAAGCCGGCGATGGAAGCCTTCGATCGCGAGGTCGCCGAATTGAACCGCATGGTCCGCGGCAATCCGGAAGCGACCGAGGCGATGACTGCCTTCATGCAGAAGCGCAAGCCGGACTTTTCGAAGTTCAAATAACGAATTGACATCCGGTTCCAACCGGAGCATAAATGACGCGTGCGTCATTTTCTCTGGGTGGGGTCGTGAGCACACAGCGCATCGCGGTCATCGGCGCGGGGCCGTCCGGCATCGCCGCGGCCAAGGAATGCATCGCGCAGGGATTCGGCGATGGCCTTGTCGTCTTCGAGAAGAGCGACCAGGTCGGCGGCAACTGGGTGTTCCGCAACCAGCCCGGTCATTCCAGCGTTTACGAAACCACCCACATCATCAGTTCCAAGTACTACTCCGAGTACGAGGACTTCCCCTTCCCGCCCGGCACGCCGGACTACCCGCACCACACGCACCTGCGGCAGTACTTCCAGGACTACGCCGCCCACTTCGGTGTCACGCCGAAGATCCGCTTCCACACCGAGGTACTGAAGGCCGAGCGCGGCGCCGACGGGATGTGGACGCTGCGCACGCGCGGCCCGCAGGGTGAGCGCGCGGAAACCTTCGACGTGCTGATGGTCGCCAACGGCCACCATTGGAACCCGCGGCTGCCGCAGTACGCCGGCACCTTCACCGGTGAGTACGTGCACTCGCACGAGTTCAAGAGCAACAAGCCTTACGCCGGCAAGCGCGTGCTGGTCATCGGCGGCGGCAACTCGGCCGCCGACGTCGCCGTCGAGTGCTCGCGCGTGGCGGCGCGCTGCTGCATCTCGATGCGGCGCGGCCACTGGTTCCTGCCCAAGTTCATGTTCGGCTGGCCCGGCGATGTGATCTACGAGAAGACCGCCGGCTGGATGCCGCGCTGGCTGCGCCAGCCGCTGCTGCGGCTGTCCATCTTCATGGTGGCCGGCAAGAATGAGCGCTTCGGGCTGCAGAAGCCCGACTACGACGTCCTCGAAGGGCACCCGACGCTGAACTCCGAGCTGATCTACTTCCTCGGCCACGGCGAGATCGTGCCCAAGGTCGGCGTGGCGCGCTTCGACGGCCGCACCGTGCACTTCACCGACGGCGGCAAGGAAGACTTCGACGTCATCATCGCCGCCACCGGCTATCGCATCAGCTTCCCGTTCTTCGATAGATCGCTTGCGGACTGGGAGGACGCCACCCACGTGCCGCTGTGGCGGCGCATGTTCCACGCCGACATCCCGAACCTGTACTTCATCGGCCTGTTCCAGCCGCTCGGCTGCATCTGGCCGCTGGCCGATTACCAGGCGCTGCTGGCCTGCCTCGAACTCAAGGGCCAGTACCGCCGGCCCACGGATCTGCGCGCGGCCATCGAGCGGGAGCGCCGCCATCCGCACTTCAACTTCGTGCCGACCGCGCGTCACTCCACCGAAGTGGATTACGCCGACTTCCGCAAGGAACTGTTCGCGGAGATCCGCAAGGGCGGCGGCCGGCCGCACGACCGGCCTGCGAACGCGTCGATCTACCAGACCGACGCCTGGCAGAAGTACGCCTGACATGGCCAAGACCCAGCGCGGCAAGCGCGAGCAGAACAAGGCCGCCAACCGCACGGCCATCCTCGAAGCCGCCCAGCGCGTGTTCGTCGAACTGGGTTACGACGCGGTGACCATCCGCGACGTCATCCGCCAGACCGAGCTCGCCTCCGGCACGTTCTACAACTACTTCAAGACCAAGGAGGACGTGTTGCGGGCGCTGATCGAGGAACACGTGCAGACGCTCACGGCCGAGCTCCGGCGTGTGCGCGGCGCGGCGCGTTCGCTCGACGAGTTCGTGCACGGCGCCTACCTCGCCGCCTTCACCGCGGTGGTCGAAGACCCGGTCCTCTACAACCTGATGATCCGCAACGAGACGGCGGTGCGCTCGCTGTACGCCGAGAGCGTCATGGGCCTGTCCACCAAGGCGCTGCGCGAGGACATCGAGGATGCGATCCGGCGCGGCATCATGCCGCCGCTGGATGCCGGTTATCTCTCCGCCGCGTTCTTCGGCGCCGGCTACGAGATGGGCCGCATCCTGGCGGAGTCACCGAAGAAAGACCCGGCGGCTGCGGCGGCGTTCGCCACGCGCCTGTTCCTGGGCGGCGTGCACGCCTTCGCGTCGGGCAACGTCACCCCGCTGAAGCCGAGGGTGCGCGCGGCGAGCTGATCAGCAGCCGTCGGTGTAAGTGAGCTGGAAGGTCTGCGCCGGTTGTGCGTCCACATTCACCGACACCGTCGACGAACCGACCGTCCCTCCGGAAACCGTGAACTCGTAGCTGCCGTCGCCCCGGTCTTTCGCCATCACCGAGCCAGTGCCCTGCGGCCGGAGCGTCGTAAGCGAGGTTATCGTCGCCGCGACACCGGCGGTGATCTTCGCCGAGACCAGGTGCCCCGCCTTGCCATTCGGCAGGCTCGGATAGACCGGCGTGATCACGATCGGCTGGGTGGTGTTGGCGGGGCACACGAGCGCGTTCTGCACATTGATGCCGGTCGACAGGCCCGGCGATGGGCCGAGGTGGTGGAAACCAATGTCCAGAGGTGGCCCATCAATACTCCCGCCGGGATGCGTGGTGTACGGCGCGCCGGTCAGCGGACCCGCGAATGCGTCATCTCCAGCATCGATGGATGGCGAAGGCACTTGCGGTTCGAGGTAGAAACCCTGCACGAAGATCGGGTTGGATGGTGTTGCAAGGTTCCCGGGGATCAGGATCGTCGTTTCGTCCACGTTGTTGCCCGAGCCGACGACGGTTGTGCTGGGGTCGATCTGCATGTTGTCGCCATCGTCGACCGTACCCGGATTGCTGTCCTGGTTGAACCAGACGTTGTTATTGCGGAACTCGATGGTGTTGGGGGCAACGCCCAGCGAAACGCCGCCGCCAACGGGCCCCGTGGTCGTGTTGGGGACCTGGTTGTAGGCCACGGTGTTGGAGTTGAAGGAAACACTCGTCGCGCCGCTGACGTTCTCGATCTCCACGGCGCCGCCATCGGTGGGGTTGGCGTCGGTGTCGGTCGAGACGTTGCCGACGAACAGGTTGTTGAAGATGTCCGATGGAGAGTTCGGATGCAGGTGCAGACCGCCGCCGGGGCGCAAGGAACTGTTGGAAAGGAACTGCGAATCCGTCACCGTCACGAAGCTCGTGTCGATGAGGTTGATGCCGCCGCCCGGACCATTGCCGGCGAGGTTGTCGGCGAAGATCGTGTTGCTGATGTTGATGCTGTCGCCCGGACCGGCCCATACGCCGCCGCCGCCGTAGTTCGGACTCGCCGCGCCTCCCGGCATGACCCGGTTGCCGCTGACCACGCTGTCGGACAGCGTGAGGACCGTGGCGATCCCGGCATAAATTCCGCCGCCGCGACCGCCCGAGCCCGCGTTGGTCACCGTGTTGTTCCGGATCTTCACGCCACTCGCGAAGACCGTGCTGTTTGACGTCGCATAGAGGCCGCCACCCTGCCCGACGCCCACCGAGACGCCCGTCGCCGTGTTGTTCTGGATCGCACTGTCAAACAGGTCCAGGTTCGTGCCGCTGGCGTAGGCACCGCCGCCGTAGGCGGTGCTGGCGCTGGTCACAGAGTTGAGCTCGATGACCGAGTCGTTCACGGTCAGGCGGGTCGGCGGGACGCCGATCACGGCCACGCCGCCGCCGTTGCCGCCGGAACTGTTGTTGTGCACGCGCACGTTCTGCAGGGTCAGCGTGGCGGCCCCCACGACGTCGTGGACCAGCACCCCGCCGCCATTCGGCGCATTGCCGCCGGTGATGCGCACGTGCGTCAACGTGACGTTTTGGGCATCCGACACCTCCACGGTGGAGCCGCTGCCGGCGGCGTCGAAGAGGGTCGTGAGCGGCACCGTCGGCACAAAAATGCCGGGGCCCAGGGAGCCCACCAGCACGACGAAGTTGCGCGTCGGGGTGGTCAGGGTTAGCGAGCCGTACGTCCCCGCCGCGTACAGCACGTACACCGGGTTGCCGGCGGTGCCGCCGGCGCCGATGGCGCCCGGAACGTCGGCCTGGCTGGGGAAAGCGTTGGCCCAGTCGCCGCCGCACCCGCCCGTGCAGAGCGAGCTGGCATCCACGAAGAACACGATGGCGCCGCCGACCAGCGGGTCGCTGCCGTTGGCGAATTCGACGCCGTCGCTGACGCTGTCGCCGTCGGTGTCGGGATTGAACGGGCTGGTGCCCGTCAGGAAGGGCTCCTGGCCGTCGTCGAGACCGTCGGCGTCCGTGTCGGCTAGCGTCGGATCGGTGTCTATCCCCGGCGTGTACGTGTTCGGATCGCCGTCGTTGTCCACCTCGTCGAAGTCGCCGAGGCCGTCGTCGTCGGTATCCGGATCGTTCGGGTTGGTGCCGAGCGTGGCCTCCTGCCCGTCGGTCAACCCATCGCCGTCGAGATCCCCACCGCCGCCACCACCGCCGTCGTCGCCGCCGAACAGAAGCCACTTGTCGTCGCCGGAAGCGTCGGCGCTGGCCACTTGCATGGAACCGGCCGGCCCGCCTGGCGCGGCCGCTTGCGTGTCGCCGAGCCAGACGTCGCTGTTCAGGACGGCGTTGATGAACGTGAACTGCGCATAGCGCCCGAACGCGAAGCCAAATACGGCCGCGCCCTGCTGCACATTGGTGATCCGCTGGAAGAAGTCGGTGGTCTGCGTGGCCGTCACCGGATCCACGATCTCGATGTCGGCGTCAGTGGTCGAGGCACCGTGCCGCAGGAAGATCGCCTGCGCGGCAATCGTGTCCTCGCACCTCGCGCTGAAGTCGCAGGTGGTCTGGAAGTTCTTGCCGGCCCATTGTGCGTCGGGCACGTCGAGCGTCAGCGCGCCGCTTTCGAGGAAGACCCTTGCGCTGTGCTCCGGCGATCCGCCTGGCGCCAGCCTGGAGACGTACACGCGGCCGGCATCGACGGTATTGAGCAGGTTGACCACGACCGGCGTAGTGGTGTCGATGGCAATCGGAATGATCGAGCCCGTCGCCTTGGGCACCGAATAGATGCCGGCGGACACGGCGCCGCCGACCTGATAGACGATGCGCGCCGCGGTCTGCTCGATGTGCACGAGCACATCGCCGGCGCCGCCGTTGACCAGCGCGACCGCCTGCCCAGGCGCGGTGGCTGTGTGGGCAAGCTTCATCAGCGTCACGTTGGCGGCGTCGGTGAAGTACAGGTTCGTCGCGTCGAACGTCGCGTCGTCGAGGTTGTCCGCGAACTGGCTGGCGTCGCTGATGCCGTAGTCGAACAGGTCGGTCAGGTCGTCGGTGGCCACGTTGTAGCGCAGCAGCTTGTAGCTGGTGTCGAGGCTGAATCGCTTGGCGCGAACGTAGATGTGCTGGTCGCCGAGGCCGCGCACCAGGCGGTCGTAGATCTGGCCGTTGCCAGCGATCTCGAGCGTCGCCACCGGAAATGGCGTGGAGAGGTCGAGGAGATCGCGCCGGATCAGGTCGAAGGTCGAGCCCGTGCCGTCGTCCTCGGTGGTCAGCACCGCGATCAGGTTGCCGTTGGTGTCGGTGATGCCGGCGATGCCGCAGCAACCGCCGAGACCGATCTGCGTGCCCGGAACGCTGTCCGGCGTCGTCAGCGACACCAAGTAGGCTTCCGCCGTCGTGAAATCGTCGGCGGACCGGCACACCCCGTCGGTACCGGCCGTATCGATGCGCAGGATCGCATTGTCCGGCGTGCGGACGTCCTCGGCGATGCCGT
>JANNLM010000099.1:0-3659 GCA_031396825.1 Gammaproteobacteria bacterium
CTCGCGCAGCATCTTCTCGATGATCGCCACGATCTCCTTCTGCGTGAGGAAGGAGGTCTCGACGTCGAGCTGGGTGAACTCGGGCTGGCGGTCGGCGCGCAGGTCCTCGTCGCGGAAGCAGCGCGCGATCTGGTAGTAGCGGTCGAGGCCGCCCATCATCAGCAGCTGCTTGAACAACTGCGGCGACTGCGGCAGCGCGAAGAACTGGCCCGGGTGCGTGCGGCTGGGGACGAGATAGTCGCGCGCGCCCTCGGGCGTGGCCTTGGTCAGGATCGGCGTCTCGACGTCGATGAAGCCCTGCCCGTCCATCGAGTCGCGGATGCGCTTGATGACCTCGTGGCGCAGGCGCAGGTTCTTCTGCATCTCGGGCCGGCGCAGGTCCACGTAGCGGTACTTCAGGCGGGTGTCCTCGCCCACGGTGTCGTCGTCGAGCTGGAACGGCGGCGTCTCGGCGCGGTTGAGCACCTCGAGGCCCTGCGCCAGCACCTCGACCTTGCCGGTGGCGAGGTTGGCGTTCTCGGTGCCGGCCGGGCGCGGACGCACCTTGCCGCTGACGCGCACGACGAATTCGGAGCGCAGCTTCTCGGCCGCGGCGAAGATCTCCTTCGCCGCCGGGTCGAACACGAGCTGCAAGAGGCCTTCACGGTCGCGCAGGTCGATGAAGATCACGCCGCCGTGGTCGCGGCGGCGATGGACCCAGCCACACACGTGGACGGTCTGGCCGGCCAGTGCTTCGGTGACCTGGCCGCAGTAGTGGGAACGCATCAATTGGATTCGGAAGGGAAAATCTGAGGCGCGGATTGTACTGTAGGGCGGCATTCCCATGCCGCCGCCGTCGGCAAGGGATTGCCGACCTACGCCGCCTTGGCCTTCGGCTTGGACTCTTTCTTTTCGGGCTTGGCCGCGGCCTTGGCGCCGATGTCCGGCTTGCCGGTCGGCTTGGAGGCCTCGGCGGCCGGGGCCTTCTCGGCGCTGGCCTTCTCGGCCACGTTCTTCTTGCTGCCGGACTTGAAGTCGGTCTCGTACCAGCCGCCGCCGCCCAGGCGGAAGCCGGTGGCCGACATCTGCTTGGCCAGCTTGGGCTTGCCGCACTCGGGGCACTTCCTGGGCGCCGGGTCCGAGATCTTGTGCATGATCTCGGTCTCGTGGCCGCAGGCTTTGCAGGCGTACTCGTAAATGGGCATGGCGTAACGACTTATGGTGTCGGGGGGCGCATTTTCAAGCCCCACGGCCCCCTCGTCCAGAGCCTTTACCCCTTGCCGCCCGCCCCCGGGCCGATGTGCTTGTCGAGGAAGGCCAGCAGCTTGGTGTAGAAGTCCAGCTCGTTCTCCGGCTTCGACAGGCCGTGCTCCTCACCCACGTACTCGAGCCACTCGTACGGCTTCTGCGCCGCGTCGAGCGCGCTGCGCAGCCGCTTGGCCTGGCTGAAGGGCACGCGCTTGTCCATGGTGCCGTGCGCGATCAGCAGCGCCGCCTTGATCTTCGCCACGTGCGTTGCGGGCGAGCCGTCCCGCAACGCAGCCGGGTCGCTGCCGACGGCCTCCTCGAGGTACTGGCGGCCGAGCTTGCCGTCGCCGATGTCGCTGTCGGTGGACTGCGCCGCGAGGTCGTAAACCCCGGCGAAGCCGATCGCGCAGCGGTACAGGTCCGGCTCGCGCGTCGCGCTCATGAGCGCCGAGTAGCCGCCGAAGCTGCCGCCGTAGATGCAGACCCGCGCCGGATCGGCGATGCCCTGAGCGATGGCCCAGCGCGTCGCGTCGGCAATGTCGTCCTGGATCTTCGTGCCCCAGTGGCGGTAGCCCGCATCCTCGAAGCTGTAGCCGTAGCCGCCGGAACCGCGGTAGTTGACCTGCAGCACGGCGTAGCCACGGCTCGCGAGTAACTGCGCAGTCTGATCCCAGCGCCAGTAGTCGCGGATGCCGTGCGGCCCGCCATGCGGCATGACCACCATGGGCGCCTTGCGGGCCTTGAGGCCATCGCGCGCGGTCAGGAACACCGGCACGTCGAGCCCGTCGCGCGCCTTGACCGTGGCCGGCGCCATCGGCGCCATGAGCCGCGGATCGATCCAGCGCCGATGCGGCGCGAGGAAGCGCAGGTTCTTGGTCTTTTCATCGAGCAGGTAGTAGCCGCCGGGGGTGCGGTCGGCCGATACGTGGATCAGCGCGCGGCTGTTGTCGCTGCTCGTGCCCGCGAGCTGCACCCGCTGCCCCGGAAATGCGGCCGAGATCGCCCGCAGGCGTTTGGCCTCCGGGTGCTCCGGCCGCAAGTACTCGGTGCTCGGCAGGCCGTCTTCGAAATACAGCGCAATCGGCATGCGCTCGGCATTCGACAGCACGACCTCGTCGAAATTGACGCACTTGAGCTCGGTCACGCCGGCGTCGGCGAACCGGTACTCGTACAGGCAGTCCGGCGATCCGACGCGCTGCGTCACGAAGTAGCCCGTTGCGCCGTCGCGACTCACGCCCTCGAGCAGGATCCGGTTCGCGCGGCCGCCCGGTACGGGGATTCGCGTCCAGCCCGCGCCCTCCGCACGGCGCGCCTGCACGACCCACTCTCCGGTTGTTTCACGGCCCGCTGCCAGAAGCGCGTTGCCGGCGTCGTCGGCGACCGAGCGCGACTGCAGCAGACCCGGACTCTCGAGCAACTCGGTCCGGCCGGTCTTGACGTTCATACGCTCGAGCCGCCTCGGAATGTCGTCCCACCGTCGCACATTCGCGCTGTCCCACTCGCGCGTCTGGATCAGCACGTTGTCCGGATCACCCCGTAGCGTCGCAGTGAGGTACGCCGAAGCGCGCCTCTTGATCGCGCCGGTCGTGATCTTGGTGCCGGCCGTGTCCGTGCCGCGATAGCCGAACAGGTACTTGTGGTTCTTGCCGTCGGCGTCGATGCCGATCAGTTCGCCCGTCAGGTAAGGCTGGTCGAGGCGGCCGAGGCTGCGCGCCGTTGCTGCGATCAGGCGCTTGGGATTCGCCCACCAGAAGCCGCCGACGCTTTCGTCGGTGGCGAACGCCAGCGTCGCGGTCAGCGCGTTGGTGCTGATGTTGGTGATGCCGACCGCATACTTGTCGTCGTTCACGAAGCGCGAGGCCGCGATGTAGTCGCCGTCGGGCGACAAACGTGCGAACTCGAGGTCCGCCCGCCGCGTGAAATCGCTGATCGGAATCTGCGACGGATCCTGCGCGGCCGACGCGCCAGCGACGGCCAGGCCGGCCAGGCCGGCGATGAAGCGGTTCATGGTGTCCCCCGAGTGGTCTGATGCCCGCGTGCCTATGATGCCCGCCATGGCCGCCAGCCTCCAAGCCGTGCAGACCGACATCACGAAACTGGCCGTTGACGCCATCGTCAACGCCGCCAACACCACGCTGCTCGGCGGCGGTGGCGTGGACGGGGCCATCCATCGCGCCGCCGGCCCCGAGCTGCTGGCCGAGTGCCGCACGCTCGGCGGCTGCCCGACCGGCCAGGCCCGCATCACGAAGGGCTACCGCCTGCCCGCCCGCCACGTGATCCACACGGTCGGGCCGGTCTACCAGGACGGCCGCCACGGCGAGCCGGAGCTGCTGGCGTCGTGCTACCGCGAATCGCTGAAGCTGGCCGAGGCGCACGGCTGCGCCTCCATCGCGTTCCCGGCGATCAGCTGCGGGGTGTACGGCTACCCGATC
>JANNLM010000102.1:0-5058 GCA_031396825.1 Gammaproteobacteria bacterium
CCGGCGCCCCAGCAGGCGAAGTAGCGCTGGTGACCGGCAGCGTGACGGTGGCCGGCACGCCGCCAACCTCGCTCAAGGCCGGCGACAAGATCCGCGAAGGCCAGACCCTCAACGTCGGCGCCAACAGCTACGCCAGCCTGAAGTTCGCCGACGGTGGCCGCGTGCTGCTGCGCCCCGGCACCGAGTTCACCGTCGAGTCGTACCAGTACGAAGCGCCGGTGGCGGTTGCCCCCCAAGCCGGCACGCCTGCCGCGCCGGCCTCGGCCGTGGGCACGGCGTTCTTCCGCCTGGTGCGCGGCGGTTTTCGCGCCATCAGCGGCCTGATCGGCAAGGGCGATCAGCAGGCCTACAAGGTCACCACTCCGGTGGCGACCATCGGCATCCGCGGCACCGACTACGAAGTCGAGCTGTGCGCGGGCGACTGCCCGGCGCAGGCCCAGTCCCAAACGGAGGCCAGTGCGGCCGGCACGATGCTGGCGACGAGCGCGCAGCTCGCCCAGTCCGACGTGCCGCCCGAGCCCGCCGCCGGGGGCGTGATCCTCGCCACGCACGAGGGCTCGATCGAGGCGACCACCGCCGGCGGCGCGACCTTCCGCGTCGACGCCGGCCAGGTCGGCGTGATGCTGGCCAGCGGCCAGGCCTTCATGCTGCCGGCCGTGCCCGACGCCCTGCTGATCAATCCGGCGCCCAGTCCCGAGGGCTGCAAATGAATCAATTCGGCAAGACCGCGCTCATCACCGGCGCGTCGAGCGGCATCGGCGCCGCGTTCGCCGAGGCGCTGGCCGCCGCCGGCCTCGACCTGATCCTGGTGGCGCGCTCGGAGGACAAGCTGCGCGCGCTGGCCAAGCAACTCCACGAATTGCACTCGCGCCGCGTCGAAGTCGTCACCGCGGACCTCGGCCTGGCCGGCGCCGCACAGAAGGTGCACGCCGCGAGCGAAGCGCTCGGCATGCCGGTGGATCTGCTGATCAACAACGCCGGCTGCGGCACGGCCGGCACCTTCATCAAGCAGGACGCCGAGCGCGAACGCCAGGAAATCCTGCTCAACGCGGCGGCGGTGGTCGACATGACCCACGCCTTCCTGCCGGCGATGGTGGAGCGCAAGCGCGGCGGCATCATCAACGTCGCCTCCGTGGCCGCGTTCCAGCCGCTGCCCTACATGGCCGTCTACGCGGCGACCAAGGCGTTCGTGCTGTCCTTCAGCCAGGGCGTGCGCGGCGAAGTGCGCGGCAAGGGCGTCAAGGTGCTGGCGCTGTGCCCGGGGCCGGTGGACACGCCGTTCTTCGAAGCGACCGGCAACGCCAAGCTGCGCAGCACCGTGCCCAAGGCCACCCTGATGTCGGCCGACGAGGTGGTGAAGGACGCCCTGCGGGCGTTCAAGGCCGGCCGCTCGGTGGTGGTGCCCGGCATCGCCAACAAGCTGCTCACCTCCAGCGTCCGCTTCGTGCCGCGCGACCTGCTCGCGGCCATGACCGCGATGGTGATGAAGCGTTAATTGTTGCGTCGCAACATATTGACCCCCCCGACGCCCATTCAGTAAACTTCGCGCCCGCGCGGGAGAGGGGTTGTACGGCTCCCGCGTTTTCGTTCACAGAGCTCGATGCCAGTCATCAATGCAGTTGGCCCGGCGGATTCGGCAGGGGCGCAAGCCAGCTGGCGAACGACGGTCGGCATCGCGATTGCACTGCAGTGGGCCGTCATCCTGGTGTTCTCCGGGGCTGCCTGGATCTGGGGTGGCCGGGCGGCGCAGTCGTTGTTGCTCGGGGGCGCCGCGGTCGCGGTACCGAATGCGCTGCTGGCGGCATGGCTGACGCTGCGGCTGCACCGCAGCGGTTCGGTCGGCGTCGCAGGCATGCTCGGCGGCGAGTTGCTGAAGCTGGGGATGACGATCGCGCTGCTCGTGATCGTGGTGCGGGCCCTCGGTGCGGAAGTTGCGTGGCTGGCGTTGATCGTGGGGGTGGTCGCGGCGCTCAAGGCGCAGTGGCTGGCGGTCTGGTTCACCAGAAATTCTTAGGGTCGCAATGTCCGCTGAAAACACGGAGCAACTGGCAGGAGCCGCCGCCGAGACCGGCGAGCACGCCATGACTCCCGCGAGCTACATCGGCCACCACCTCAAGTTCCTCAACAAGCCGATCGCCGAAGGCGGCGGCTTCTGGACCGTCAACGTCGACACGCTGGTCACCTCGAGCATCCTCGGCGTCCTCGTGTTCGGTTTCCTGTGGTGGGTCGTGCGCGGCGCCACCGCCGGCGTGCCCGGCCGGCGCCAGGCCTTCGTCGAGCTCGCGGTCGAGTTCGTCAACGACCAGGTCAAGAGCATCTTCGACAAGAGCTACACGTTCGTCGCGCCGCTGGCGCTGACCGTGTTCCTCTGGGTCCTGTTCATGAACGCCATGGACTTCCTGCCGGTCGACTGGGTCGCCGGCGGCCTGCACCTCGTCGGTATCGACGAGTTCCGCCTCGTGCCGACCGCCGACATCAACGCCACGTTCGCGCTGGCGCTGTCGGTGTGGTTCCTGATGATCGGCTTCGCCATCAAGGCCAAGGGCCTCGGCGGCTTCCTGCACGAGCTGGTCGCCGCGCCGTTCGGCATGCCCAAGCTGACCTGGAACCCGGTGTCGTGGGTGCTCGTGGCCCTGGCCGCGCTCGCGAACTTCGTGTTCCAGATGATCGAGTACGTGTCCAAGCCGCTGTCCCACAGCCTGCGACTGTTCGGGAACATGTACGCGGGCGAGATCATCTTCCTGCTGCTGTGGGTGTGGGCCGCCACCGGTCTCGTCGGCACCTTCTTCGCCGTGCTGCTCGGCTGGGGCTGGGCGATCTTCCACATCCTGATCGTCGCGCTGCAAGCGTTCATCTTCATGATGCTGACCATCGTCTACATCTCACTGGCGCACGAGCATCACTAGCGCCGGTTCCACTCACGTTCATCGCGTCTTACATACGGAAGGAAAGTCACAATGGAAAAACTTCAGCTCCTGGCCATGGTTCAGGCCTACACCGGCATCGGCATCGGCCTGATGATCGGCCTCGGCGCGCTCGGCGCCTGCGTCGGCGTCGGCATCATGTGCTCCAAGTTCCTGGAAGGCGCCGCGCGCCAGCCGGAAATCGCGCCCATGCTGCAGGCCAAGGTGTTCCTGCTGCTCGGCCTGATCGACGCCTCATTCATCATCGGCGTCGGCCTGGCCATGATGTTCGCGTTCGCGAACCCGCTCGCCACCGCCTTCATCGGGCCGTAAGGCGACCGCTCACTCAAGCAGGCAGGTGCCGCGATGGATATCACCTTCACGCTGATCGCGCAGGCCATCGTCTTCGCGCTCTTCATCTGGTTCACGGCAAGGTTCGTGTGGCCGCCGCTGATGCGCGCGGTCGACGCGCGCCAGAAGACCATCGCCGACGGCCTCGCCGCCGCCGACAAGGGCAATCGCTCGCTGGCCGAGGCTTCGGCCAAGAGCGACGAGCAGCTGAAGGCGGCCCGCGTGCAGGCGCAGGACATCCTGTCCGGCGCCAACAAGCAGGCCGGCCAGATGGTCGAGCAGGCCAAGGGCACGGCGCAGGGCGAGGCCGAGCGCATCAAGGCGGCGGCGCACGAGGAAGTGCAGCGCGAGGTCAACCGCGTCAAGGAAGTGCTGCGCAAGCAGGTCGGCGAGCTCGCCGTGGCCGGCGCCGCGCAGATCCTCAAGCGCGAGATCAACGCCCAGACGCACGCCGACGTCCTCAAAGAGCTGGCGGCCAAGATCTGATGATGCCCTTTCGCATTCGTCATTCCCGCGAAAGCGGGAATCCATGGATGCCCGCCTTCGCGGGCATGACGGAGTAACTCGTGGCTGAACCTTCAACCCTCGCCCGCCCGTACGCGAAAGCCGTCTTCGAGCTGGCGCGCGACGAGGGCAAGCTCGCCGACTGGTCGGCGATGCTGGCCGGCCTTGCCGCCGCGGTGAAGGATCCCGGCGTGGCCAGGGCCATCGGCCATCCGGCCGTGGGCCGTGGCCAGCTGGCCGACGTGCTGATCCAGGCCATGGGCAGCAAGGCGACGGACCAGTCCGGCAACCTGCTGCGGCTGCTATCCGAATACGACCGCCTGAAGCTGGCGCCGGCGATCGCCGCGCAGTTCGAGGCGCTGCGCGCCGAGCACGAGCGCCGCGTGGACGTGCAGATCGTGTCGGCCGTGCCGGTGGACGCGGCCCAGCAGAAGGTGCTGGTGGATGCAGTGAAGAAGAAATTGAACCGCGACGTGAACGTGGAGTGGACGACGGACCCGTCACTGATCGCAGGCGCGCAGATTCGCGCGGGCGACACGGTGATCGACGGCAGCATTTCGGGCGAGCTGGCGCGCTTGCGCCAGGCCCTAATTGGTTAACTCTGGATAAATGACATGCAACTGAATCCTTCCGAGATCAGCGACCTCATCAAGAGCCGCATCAAGAATTTCGAGGCGGCGACCGAGGCGCGCAATACCGGCACGGTCGTGTCGCTGCAGGACGGCATCGTTCGGGTGCACGGCCTGTCCGACGCGCTGCAGGGCGAGATGCTCGAGTTCCCGCCCGCTTCCACGGGAAAGCCCACCTACGGCCTGGCGCTGAATCTCGAGCGCGACTCGGTCGGCGCCGTGATTCTCGGCGACTACAAGCACCTGTCCGAGGGCGCGACGGTCAAGACCACCGGCCGCATCCTCGAGGTGCCGATCGGCGAGGCCCTGCTCGGCCGCGTCGTGGACGCGCTGGGACAGCCGATCGACGGCAAGGGCGCGATCAAGGCGACGGCCCAGGCGCCGATCGAGAAAGTCGCGCCGGGCGTGATCGCGCGCAAGAGCGTGTCGCAGCCGGTGCAGACCGGCTACAAGGCCGTCGACGCGATGGTGCCGATCGGCCGCGGCCAGCGCGAGCTGATCATCGGCGACCGCCAGACCGGCAAGACCGCGCTCGCCATCGACACCATCATCAACCAGAAGGGCTCGGGCATTAAGTGCATCTACGTCGCGATCGGCCAGAAGGCCAGCTCGATCGCCAACGTCGTGCGCAAGCTCGAGGAGCACGGCGCGATGGCGCACACCATCGTCGT
>JANNLM010000108.1:0-5350 GCA_031396825.1 Gammaproteobacteria bacterium
CAACGTCGTGCTCGACCCGCGCGACCACCAGACCCTCATCGGCGTGCTCGACTGGGAGATGTGCACGCTCGGCGACCCGCTGATGGACCTCGGCAGCTCACTCGCCTACTGGGTGCAGGCCGGCGACACGCCGCAGATGCAGTCGCTGCGCATGCAGCCCTCATTGCTGCCCGGCATGCTCACGCGCGACGAGATCGTCGCGTACTACGGGCAGAAGACCGGCCGCGTGATCCCGAACTACGACTTCTATTACGTGTTCGGATTGTTCCGGCTCGCCGTGATCGCACAGCAGATCTACTACCGCTTCAAGCTCGGCCAGACCCGGAATCCGCGCTTCGCCGCGTTCGGCGCTTTTGTCGGCGTGCTGTCGCAGGTCGCCGGGCGCGTGATCGACCGTGGTACCGCACCGTCATCCTGAGGCCCGCTGTCATGACCCGAATCCTCGCTGCCTTGATGCTGACCGCCGTGACGCTCGGCGGCGCACGCGCTGCGCAAGCACCCGCGCCCCTGAGCGTCGAGGAGGCCACGACCAAGGGGCTGAACTGGGGCTTCGACCTGTCGCCCTCGGGCCGCTACCTGGCGTCAGTCCACCGCGTCGACACGTCCAACGTCGTCATCATCGTCGACCTCGAGGACGAGAAAGCGCCGCCAGCGGTGCGGCCAATCCCGGACACGCGCATCGACTGGATTGAGTGGTCCAGCGACGATCGCCTGCTGGTGGCCGCCCGCTTCTGGCTCGACAAGTTCAACAAGGTCATCCCGTCAGCGAAGTTCGAGGACCCCCTTTTCAAGGGCCAGCTGGTCATCCGGCTGTTCGCCATGGATCGCGCGGGCGGCCCGATCCAGATGCTGTTCGCCGACAACAACGACGCGCTCATGTCGACCAGCCTCGCCAACATCGTGGGCTGGAGGGACGCCCGGCGCCAGGCCATGATCCCGGGATGGCAGTACAGCAGCTACGACTTGCTCAGTGTCGACGTGGCCACCGGCAAGTCGCAGCGCGTCGCCAAGGGCACGCCGCGCACGTTCCAGTGGTTCACTGACAGCAACGGCGACCCAGCCTTTCGCATCGACCGCAGCGTCTCCGGCAAGTACGCATTCGTGTTCGCCCGCAAGGGACCGGCCAACCTGCCCTACGACGAAATCCAGTGGGAGCAGGTGCAGTCGATCCGGATGACGCACGAGAACAACAAGGAGCCGCCGGCGTTCTGGCCGGTGGCGCACGGATCCGAGCCGAACACCTACTACGTCGCGGCTCGCCCCGACGGCGCGGATACAACCGGCGCGTACCTGTACGACTACGTGCAGCAGAAGTACGTCAAGACCATCGCGGTCGAGCCGAACGTCGACATCGACCATGTGCGGATCGACTACGAAGGCAACCTGATAGGGGTCGATTACTACGCCGACCGCAAGGTTCACAAGTTCTTCGATCCGAAACTGAAAGCGTACTTCGGCGCCGCCGAGCGCTACTTCGGCGGCGAGGTCGACACCTACCTCACGGACACGGATGACGAGGCCAAGATCTGGCTGCTCTACACCACCGGACCGCGCGACAGCGGCAGCTGGCACATCTACCGCCTCAAGGACAAGTACATCCGCGAGATTGCGCACCGGTTGCCGGCCATGGACACGCAGCGGCTCGGGGCCGCGAAGATCCTGCGCTACAAGGCGCGCGACGGCCTCGAGATCACGGGGTACCTGACCTTGCCTCCGGGGCACAAGGCCGGCGACAAGCCGCCGCTGGTCCTGTTGCCACACGGCGGGCCGGCAGCGCGCGACACCTACTCTTACGACCCTCTGGTACAGCTGCTCGCCACGCGCGGCTACCAGGTCTTCCAGCCCAACTTCCGCGGTTCATCCGGCTTCGGCAAACGCTTCCTCGAGCTCGGCTTCGGCACCTGGGGCACGGCGATGCAGGACGACCTGACCGACGCCTTCGCCTTCCTGGTCGACACGGGCCACGCAACGAAAGGCAGGGCCTGCATCGTGGGCGCCTCTTACGGCGGTTACGCAGCGCTCGCCGGCGCGACGCTGACCCCGGACCTGTACCGTTGCGCCATTTCACTCTCCGGCGTCTCCCACCTGCGCGAGGCGCTCAAGTACGAGCGGCGCACGGGCGACGAGGACGACTGGATCATGGCCCGGCGCCAACTCGGCGACCCCAGCGACGACAAGGAGAAACTCGACGCGACATCACCCGTGAACCTCGCGGGCGCGGTGAAAATCCCGGTGCTGCTGATCCATGGAACCCGCGACACCGTCGTGCCGATCAAGCAGTCCGAACTCATGGACGAAGCCCTGCGCCAGGCCGGCAAGGACGTGCGCTTCGTCAAGATCAAGGACATGTGGCACTCGCCGGACCTCAACGAGTACAAGAAACTGTATCCGCCGATGCTCGAGTTCCTGGACCAGCACCTGCCGGTCGGCGACGCGCCGCCCTCGCCCTAGTTGTGCTTGAGCAGGAACGAGGCGAACGCCGGCAGCAGCACCACCGCGCCGATGGCATTGGCCACGAACATCAGCGTCAGCAGCAGGCCCATGTCCACCTGGAACTGCAGGTCCGATAGCAGCCACGTGCAGACGCTCGCGCCGAGCGTGAGCCCGGTGAAGACCACGGCCTTGCCGGTCTGGTGCAGGGTCTGCTTGTAGGCCTCGCGCAGCGGCAAGCCCTTGCCGATGCACTCCTCCAGCACGCTGTAGATGTAGATGCCGTAGTCCACGCCGATGCCCGCGGCGAAGGCCGCCACCGGCAGCGTCGCCACGGTCAGGCCGATGCCGATGATCACCATCACCGCGTAGGCCAGCCACGACACGATGATCAGCGGAACCAGCACGCAGACCATGCTGGCCAGCGTGCGGAAGCTCAGCCACACGCACAGGCCGATGGCCGCGTAGACCCACAGCAGGATCGGCAGCTCCTTGGCCTCGATCACCTGGTTGCTGGCGGCAATCACGCCGACGTTGCCGGAGGCCAGCGCGAAATTGACGCCGGAGACTTCCTGCGTCGCCTTGAACTCGCCGATCGCCGCGATGATGCGGTCGATGGTCGCGGCCTTGTGGTCGGCGGTGAAGATCAGCACCGGCATGGCGCTGCAGTCGTAGTTCAGCAGGCCGGTGCTGGTGTCGAACGGCGTGATCATCTGGGCGATGGTGTTGCGGTTGCGCTGCAGCACCTTCCACTTCGGGCTGCCCTCGTTGTAGCCGCGGGTGACGATGCTGGCTACCTGCGGCAGCGAGATCACTTTCTGCACGCCCTCGACGTTGCCCATGCGCCAGGCGAAGCGCTGGATCTCCTCCATCACCTCGTAGTCGACGCACCCTTGCGGCGCGACCTCCGCGATGACCTTGAGCTGGTCCACGCCGATGGCGAACTTGTCGCCGACCATGGCCGAGTCGAGGTTGTAGCGCGAGTCGGGCCGCAGCTGCGGCACGCCCTTGTGCAGCTCGCCGATCTGCAGGTCCTGGTACATCCACGCCGACCAGGCGAACACCAGCGCGGCGACGCCGAGCACGGCCATGGCGTTGCGCCGGTCGGTCAGCGCCGCCAGCGTCTCCCAGGTGCGGTCGAAGAAGGCGTCGCGCCGGCGCTGGTGCTCGCGGAAGCGGTCGAGGTTGGCGACCTTCACGTACGACAGCAGGATCGGCAGCATCACCTTCTTGGTCATGACGATGGCGAAGCAGCCGAACATCGCATTCCAGGCCATCTCCTGGATCACGTCGATCGGGATCAGCAGGATGGTGCCAAAGCCGACGATGTTCGTGACCAGGGCCGTGATGCCCGGGATCACCAGCCTGCGGAAGGTCGCGCGCGAGGCATCGAACGACTCGCGGCCATGGTCCGCCATCTCGAACAGCCAGAAGCTGGTGATCTGCACGCCGTGCGACACGCCGATGGCCAGCACCAGGAACGGCACCAGGATCGCGAAGGGGTCGAGCCCGAAGCCGAACAGGTGCAGCAGGCCGAGCTCCCAGATCACCGCCAGCAGCGCGCAGGTCAGCGGCAACAGGGCGATGCGCAGCGACCCGCAGTAGTACCAGAGCAGCAGCAGCGTCAGCAGCAGGGTGAGCGCGAAGAAGCCCACCACCTCGCGCACGGCCGCCGACACGTCGCCGACGATCTTGGCGAAGCCGATGATGTGGACCGTGACGTCCGGGTTGTAGTCCGGGTTGGGCACGGTCGACGCCTCGAGCTCGGCGCCGTCGAAGGCGAGCACCTGCCCCAGGCCGTCCGGGCCGACGTGCGGCACGAGGAAGCGCTCGGCAGAAAGCCGCGCGATGGGCTGGAACCCGCGCACCGCGACGTCGCCGGCCTTGAGCGGTGGGTGATCGGCCTTGAGCCGGTACTCGTACATTTCGGGATTGGTGAAGCGCCCGCGCAGGTCCTCGAGCAGCTTCGAGGCGCGCACGTAGTCCAGTTTCTCGCCGGTCAGCGGGTCGAACTCGAGCAGCTCGCCGAACACCATCGCCGCGCTGTGGTCGTTGGCCACCAGCCGCCCGACCACGGTGGACTTGGTGACGTTGGTCCGCACGCGCTCGAGCATCGCCGGCGTCGGCGTGAAGTCGGACGGGATGACGTTGCCGCCCGAGAAGCCTCCCTCCACCACCTCGATGAAGCGCACGTCCGGCGTGAACAGCGACGACACGCGCGAACGGTCGATGCCGGGCAGGAAGAACACCTCGTCGGTGGCCTTGCGCAGGGTTTCCATGAAGGCCGGCGTGTAGATCGAGCCGTCCTTCTGGACGATGGCGGTCAGCACGAGGTTGGCGCCGCCGAAGTCCTGCTGGTACTGCTTGAAGACCTTGATGTACTCGTGCTCGAGCGGCAGCTGCTTCTCGAAGCCGGGGTCGGGCTGCAGGCGCGAGGCCTGCCAGCCCATGAACAGGGTGACGAGCGCGAGGATCGTCAGGGTCCACGGCCGCGTGCCGAACACGAACGGCTCGGTCGCCTTCAGGAAGCCGCGCGCGAACGCGCCGTTCATTTCTTTCATTCGGGTGCGGGCCCCTCGCCCGCCGCCTGCAGATTACAATAAGAACATGACGATTTCTTCCCAGAATCCCCCCGCGCGGGGTGACCTCTCGCACCGGCTATGCGTCGCGCCGATGATGGACTGGACCGACCGGCACGACCGGTTCTTCCTGCGCTTGATCACGCGCCGCGCGCGGCTTTATACCGAGATGATCACCACCGGCGCGCTGATCTACGGCGACCGCGCCCGGTTCCTGCGTTTCGACCCGTCCGAGCACCCGGTCGCCCTGCAGCTGGGCGGCAATGAGCCTGCACCGCTGGCCCGCTGCGCCGAGTTCGGCGCCAAAGCCGGTTACGACGAGATCAACCTGAACTGCGGCT
>JANNLM010000109.1:0-3425 GCA_031396825.1 Gammaproteobacteria bacterium
TCGAGCAGCTTCATCAGCCCCGACTCGAACGAGGCCTGCGCGCGCTCGCGGCGGCGCTGGGTCAGCACGTCCTTGATGGTTGCCGGCAGGCGCAGCAGCGCGACGGAGCCGCGCGCCGCGCCCCACAGCAACAGCAGCGCCGCCACCACGCTGAACAGGAAGCCGAGCAGCGAGGTCTCGAGGACCCAGTCGCGCCAGGCCACCAGCACGTAGCCGGTCTCGGCACGCAGGTAGTACGCCGCCGCGGCGCCGGTGGCCACGAGCAGCAGCAGCAGCGCGAACAGCCGCGTCACCGCGCCCCCATCACCGGATGACAGCGCCGAGCTGCGCGCGCAACAGCGTCAGGCTGCGGCTGATGTCCGGCGGCGCCGGCGCCAGCGCCTGGCCGTGCAGCTCGTCGAGCTTCTTCAGCGCCAGCTGCACGTCGGTGTCGCCCGTGTCGTAGTGCTGGGCCAGCCAGCCGCGCGCGGCGCCGGTCAGATCGCGGAACGCCAGGCCGTCACGCGCCAGCAGCGCGAGGCGCGCGCCTTCGATCTTGAGCTCGAGGATCTGGCCGACCAGCGCCGCCTCGTCCGGGTCCAGCAGCCGGGGCGAACCGCGCGGGTCGCGGCGCAGCAGGAAAATCTCGGACAGCGCCGCCTTCACGCGCGCGGCGATGCGCCCCAGTCCCGAGGCCTCCGGCGCCACCGCCGGCGGCTCGGCGTCGAACTGCGCGGGCACGTGCACGCGCAGCGGCAGGGTCGCGGAGCGCGTCTGGATGTCGCCGATCGCCAGCGCGAAGCCGGTAGTGTCGGGCAGCACCAGCGCCGTCAGCGCCGCGCGCTCCTGCGCCAGCGCCTCGCGGACCGGGAACAGCCGCGGGTCCGACAGGCGTGCGAGGCGCTGGTCGGCGAGGTCGAGCGCGCGCAGCGCCGAGTTGGCATCGTGCGCCAGCAGCAGGCGGTCGTTCGCCATCAGCATCAGTTGCTCGATGGCGGCCAGCTGCACGCGCGTGCGGCCGCCCTCGATGGTGTCGTTGAGCCGCGCCAGCGCCTCATTGCTGTCCTCGACCTGCCCGCCGAGGGTGGCGAGGTCCACGCCGTTGCGTTGCACGGCCTGCGACAGGTCGGTCTGGCGGCTCGCCAGCTCGTCGGCCTGCGCGCGCAGCCCCTGCACTTCGCGGCCCAGCCGCGCGATCAGCTCCTGCTGGCCCGACACCGCCTCGAGCGTGCCGAGGCCCCACTGCCAGCCGCGCCACAGGCCGTAGCTGGCCGCCGCGAACAGCACGATGACCAGCAGCCACGTCAGCGGATTGGCGCCGCGGGCCGCTGCGCGCGCCTGCCCCCGAGTGCTTCTGTCGGGGGGCGCCTGCACCTGGACGGGTTTGTCGCCGCTCGGCTTGTCGGGCTCGCTCATGGGTTCGGGTGCGGGTGGTTTCAGGTCGGCGCGCAGGCGGCACACAGCGCGGCATCGGACATCGGTTCCGCGAGGCGCGGCGGCTGGAGGAAACCCAGCTCGCGGGCCACTTCTACCACACGCGCCGCCGGGACAACCAGCGGCTTCTTCAGCAGCGTGGCGCGCGTGGCCTCGGGCGTCAGCCGCGCCAGGTGCTGCAGCGACTCGCCGCTGGTAATGACGATGACGTCGCTCTTGCGCAGCGCCGCGGCGACGGCGTCCGGCGGGTACGGCAGCGCCACGCGCCGGTACACCTCGGCGCGCTCGACGCTGGCGCCGCGCGCGGTGAGGCCACGCTCGAGCACCTCGCGCCCGCCCTCGCCGGTGACCAGCAGGATGCGCTGGCCGCGCACGTCCTGCAGCTCCGGCAGCGCCAGCAAGGCTTCGCTCGAGGAACCCTCGAGCGGGGTCGCGGCCGCGGCGTGACCGGCGATCGCAATCGCCGCCGCGGTGGCCGGGCCAACCGCCACCAGCCGCGCCGGCCACGCGCCGGTGGCCAGCGGCTGCGCCAGCCGCACGGCGTTGGCGCTGGTGAAGATCCACAGGTCGTGCCCGCCGGCCAGGCGCTTGCGTGCCTCGGCCAGCTGCGTGGCCGGCTCGATCGTGAGCAGCGGCAGGCGCACGACGGTGCCGCCCTCGGCCTCGATCAGCCGGCACAGGTTCTCGGCCTGGTGCGCGGGGCGGGTCACCAGCACGCGCACGCCGGCGAGGCGCTGGCTCACGGCACCGCGCCCAGCGCGCGCAGGATCGGCGCGCCGCCGGCTGCAAGCAGGCGCTCGGCCAGCGCCGCGCCGAGCGCGGCCGCCTGTGCAGCCGGGCCTTGGATCCTGTCGCGCACCACGCGCGCGCCGTCAGGCGCCGCGATCAGCCCGGTCAGGTGAACGGTGCCGCCGGCGACCACCGCGTGCCCGGCGACCGGCACGGTGCAGGAGCCGCCGAGCCGCGCGTTCATGGCGCGTTCCGCGGCGAGGCGCGTGGCGCTGGCCGCGTCGTTCAGCGCGCCGACGAGGTCGCGCGTACGCGCGTCGGCGGCGCGGCACTCGATGCCGACGACGCCCTGGCCGATCGCCGGCACGAAGCGCTCCACCGCCAGCGCCTCGGTGATGCGCGCGGACAGGCCCAGCCGCGTCAGCCCGGCGCAGGCCAGCAGCACCGCGTCGAACTTCTTCTCGTCGAGCCGCGCCAGGCGCGTGCCGACGTTGCCGCGCAGGTCGCTGACCACGAGGTCCGGCCGCGCCGCGCGCAGCTGCGACTGCCGCCGCAGGCTCGAGGTGCCGACGCGCGCGCCGCGCGGCAGCGCGTCCAGGCTGGCGTGAGCGTTCGACACGAACGCATCGCGCGGGTCCTCGCCCGCGAGGAACGCCGCCAGCATGAGCCCCGGCGGCTGCGCCGCCGGCACGTCCTTCATCGAGTGCACCGCGAGGTCGGCGCGGCCGTCGAGCATGGCCTCCTCCAGCTCCTTGACGAACCAGCCCTTGCCGCCGAGCAACGCGCCCTCCACCTGCTGGTCGCCGCTGGTGGCCATCGGCACCAGCTCGACGCGCAGGCCGGGATGGCGCTCGAGCAGCCGCGAGCGCACGTGCTCGGCCTGCCAGAGCGCCAGCGGCGACCGGCGGGTTGCGATGCGAAGGTTCATCGAAGGCTGCGCGACGCTAGTCCTCGTCGTCCTCGCCGGGCACGCCGCCGGGGTCGGCCGGCAGGTCGTCGGCCACGTCGGCGTGGCCGGTCAGGTGACGGCGCACCTCGGCCAGCCGCCGCCGGCTCACCGGCAGCGGCTCGGTGGCGTGGCGCAGCCGGACGAGATGGTGCTCGTCGCCCTCGACCTTGCCGCGCTCGAGCGACAGGATGAAGCGCGTCGCCACCAGCGCCTTGCGGTGGATGCGCAGGAACCACGGCGCGAAATCGTCCTCGAGCGTCTTCAGCGACTCCTCGATCAGCACCTCGCCGTGCAGGTGGTGCACGGTCGTGTACTTCTGGTCGGCGAGGAAATA
>JANNLM010000167.1:0-5328 GCA_031396825.1 Gammaproteobacteria bacterium
TATCTCGGCGAGATGATGATCTACGGCAGCTTCGGCCTGATGGCCTGGCACTGGCTGCCGATCGTCGTGCTCGGCTACATCTGGCTCGGCCTGTTCGCGGTGAACATGACCATGAAGGAAGCCAGCATGTCGCGCTATCCCGAGTGGGCCGAATACAAGCGCCGCAGCTGGTGGCTGGTCCCCGGCATCTTCTGACTCGTGACCGATAACCGTCGCGGCATCGTCATGATGCTGCTCGCCGTGGCCTTGCTGTCGTTCATGGACGCCGGCCTCAAGGAGTTGTCCGCCGCCTACCCGGCACTGCAGGTCGCGGCGCTGCGCGCCGGGGCCTCGTGGCCGCTGGTCGTCGTCTGGATCCTGGCGCGCAGCTCGCCGCGCGCGCTGCTGAACGTGCGCTGGCCGCTGCACCTGCTGCGCGGGGTGATCGGCGTGGCGATGATCGCGGCATTCGTCTACGGCGTGCGTGCGCTGCCGTTGACCACCGCCTACACGCTGTTCTTCGTCGCACCGCTGATCATCACGCTGCTGTCGCGACCGTTTCTCGGCGAAACGATTGGCGCGTACCGCTGGTTCGCCATCATCGGCGGCTTCATCGGCGTGCTGATCGCGATGCGGCCGGATGTCGCCAGCGTCGCGACCTGGGCCAGCCTCGCCGTGCTGCTGGCCGCGCTCGGCTACGCGGTGTCGGCGATCACGGTGCGCGTGCTGGCCCGCACCGACAGCACCGCCAGCATGGTGTTCTGGATGCTGACGCTCGTTGCGCTGGGCGCCGGCGCCCTCGCCGCTCCGAACTGGATCGCCGTTCGGCCGGAGCACTGGCTGCTGGTCGCCGGCGTCGGCCTGGTCGGCGCGCTCGGCCAGTTCGCCATCACCGAGGCGTTCGCGCGCGGCGAGGCTTCCGTCATCGCGCCGCTCGAGTACACCGCGCTGATCTGGGGCCTGGGCTTCGACGCGTTCCTGTGGGGCGAACTGCCGGGCCTGAGCACCTGGATCGGCGCGGCGGTGATCGTCGCCTGCGGCATTTACCTGATACGGGCCGAGCGCAGCAAGGCGGCTGCGATGGCAACGAGCGAACCGAGCGTGCAGCCGTAAGCCGTGCTGGGCGCTACTTGCGTTCCTTGATGGCGACGCCCATGACCTTCACCTTGCCGCCGAACGGCAGCGCCGCCACCTGGTAGATGGTGCGCGCCGGGCGCTTGCCCTCGGCGAACAGTTCGGCGAACAGGCGATTGACCTCGTTGAGGTCGCGCAGGTCGGCGAAAGCGATGTCGACGAAGGCCAGATCATCGACAGTGAAATCCGCGGCCTTGATCGCCGCGAACAGGTTCTTGAACGCGCGCTCGGCCTCTTCTCGCACGGTGCCGGACACGAACTTGCCATTGGCGTCGAACGACAACTGCCCGCTGATGTAGCAGATGTTGTCCACCACGACCGCATGGCTGATCGGGGCGGTCCACTTGGGCAGCCCTTCGCCCGTCACGATGTGCTTGCGCATGCGTCGTCCCTTTTTCCTGAGTCCCCGAGCACAGTCTTGCGCCAAAGCGCCGTCGCCGCAACCGCGCGGCGGCGTACGGTCGAAGACACGAGCCTGCCGCAGGCCGACCTCGATGCGCTGGCGCGCGAAGCCCACGAGAAGATCTGCCCGCACTCGCACGCGACACGCAACAACGTGGACGTGCAGTTCGAGGTGAAGGGCGCGTAAAGCGAACTGAGACCGGGCATCCCGGGATCCAAATCAGCTTCAGCGGGGAGCGCATTCCGCGACGATCTTGTCCAGCTCAGCCAGCCGCCCCTGCCGCTCTTCCTCCGTCAGCCGGCGCGCGCTGCCGTCCGGCTCGATCTGGAGAATGCGCGGCCGGCTGCCGACGCGCTCGCGATTCGCCTTTGCGCGCTCGCAAGCCTGGTGCCGCGCTTCCGCCGCGGCCAGCGCTTCGCGCGTTTTCCGGGCCTCGCGCTCTTTGGCCGCGGTCTCGGCGTCGGAGCGCTCGACGAAGTCCTTGAGGCGTTGCGCGGAATCGTCACCGCTCGGGGGCAATGGCGAGGGCTTGACGACCTGCGCGGGTGCGTCCGCCGGCGGATGATCGCTGTAGTGCGCTTGCCCCTGGGCGTCCACCCAGCGATAAACCGTGTCGCTTTGCGACTGTGCCGGCGAGATCTGCATGGCGGAAACCAGCATCGTGCCGCTTGCGAACCACGATGGCCACGCTCTCCTGTTCATCGTGGGTGGTGATCGGGTGGCTCGACGACGCGGAACGCCAGATCCTCGGCGACGCCTCGTAATTGCAAGCGCAGCCTGGCGCGGAATTCGTGAGGTTCCTGCGGCGCAACATTGCTGAGGAACTGCGTCGGCGAGCCGGCAGCAGCGACCAATTCCAGGGTCTCGATCCGCTGCGCGCCGCGATCGATGACCGCGGTGACCTTGAGCTCCGGCAGGACTTGACTGGCCGTGAATCGCAGCCGCTCGCCTGCGGCTGTCTGGATGATCTCGACGACACCCGCGGCGAGTTTGCCGCTGACTGCGACCGGAGCAGGCGCATGATGATGTCCGGCATGCGCCGCGCCGTGATCGACGCGGGGCTCTTTCGACTGCGCGTCGAATGGCCGCACCCGGATGCGGGCGGACGACAGTGCCGGCACATGATCGAACAATTCGCGCTCGAACTGAGCCGCAATCGTGTCCGCCTCCTTGAGCGTCACCGACCCGTCGAGCGCGACATCGAGCTCGGTGTTCAGGCGATGCCCCAGCCAGCGCGCGCGCACGTCGAGCACCTGGCGGATCCCAGGGATATGCTCCGCGGCGTGCCGGATCTCCGCGGTGATCTCGGGCTCCACGCCGTCGAGCATCCGCGTGAACACGGCCTTGCCCGACTGCCAGACGATGCCGAAGATCGCGATCGTGATCAGCAGGCCCACGATCGGGTCCGCAAGCGGAAAACCGAGCCAGACGCCGATGGCGCCACCGACCACCGCGAGGCTGGTCAGACCGTCGGTGCGGGCGTGATAGCCGTCCGCGATCAGCGCCGCGCTGTTGATCTCACGTCCGACGCGGATGCGAAGCACGGCAACCGCCTCGTTCCCGACGAAGCCGACGACGCCGGCCAGGGCGACCCAGCCGATCAAGCTGATCGGTTGCGGGTGGATGAGGCGGTCGATCGCTTCGTAGCCAGCGACAATGGCGCTGGCCAGGATGATCAGCACAATCGCCACGCCGGCGAAGTCCTCGGCGCGCCCGTAGCCGTAAGTGAAACGCGCGCTCGGCTTGCGCCGTGCCAGAATGAACGCGAACCACAGCGGGATCGCGGTGACCGCGTCGCCGACGTTGTGGATCATGTCGGCCAGCAAGGCCACGCTGCCGCTGACGACCACCACCGCGAACTGGAACAGGGCGGTGACCGCGAGGATCGCGAACGACCACTTGATGGCCCAGATGCCGCGCGTCGTCGTGGCGATGGTCGCATCGATTGTGCCATGCGTGTGCCCGTGCCCCGCGCCGGCGGGCGCGGGATGCGTGGCATGGTCGTGACCGGATGAGCCGCCGACCAGATCAAAGCCGAACCAGGACTTCAAAGACTGGAGCGCGGAGGGCTTGCTCATAAATACTTGGAGATTTCCTTGAACTCGCGCATCACCTGGCGCGATCGCCCCGCGGTCCCGCCCACGCCGTGCTCGAGGCAATGATCGACGTGGTCGTGTATGAAGGTCTTCTTGGCCTGCGCGATGGCCCGCTCGGCGGCATGCAGCTGCATGGCCACCTCCGTGCAAGGCTTGGCGTCCTCGATCATGGTGACGATGGTTTGCAACTGGCCAATGGCGCGCCGCAGGCGCTTGACGATTTCGGCGTGCGTCGCATGGAGGGCGGAATCTGGCATTTGGATACCATACTCCCCTTCGGTATAACCCTCAATGTGAAGACGCCACTCCCAGTGCGATTTGTTTCGAGCGCAGCGTTCGGGCATGATGCGCGGCCATGCTCGCCCGGCTCCGCCACCACCTTCGCTTGAATTACGCCATCGCCCTGGCCGTGGTGACGGGCCTGCTTGCCGCGGGCCTGCCGAATCTGGTGATCCACGCGCACGCAGCGGACGGCGACGTGCAGGCACCGATTCTCGAATCGGCCCACCACGAGCAGCACGCTGTCGAGGGAAGCACCGTGCCTCCCGACAGCCTGCATATGCACGACTTCGGCGCGTTGGGCCATGTTCCGGTGCTGCCCTCGGCAATGCCGGGCATCTCCGTCGGCCTCGCTGCATTCGCGAGTGCAGAACCCGGCGGGCGGGCAGCCGAACCTTTCTCTTCGCACCCCCTTCGACCTCCCGCAGCCTGACGCCTGTTTGGCCGTGAAAGCGGCCATCGCGGTCGCTCCAGCGACCCCCGTCAGCTTCAAGGAGAGGTCCCGTGCGTTCAATCCCCCGATGGGGGCTAGCCGTCATCGCGGCAGTCCCCCTCTTCACCGCCCACGCCGAAGGCGAGCGGAGCCTGCGCCTGCAGGACGCAATTCAGCGTGTGCTGGATGCCAATCCGTCGCTGGCGGCGCAGACCCAACTGGTCCGCTCTGCCGAAGCCCGGCGCGATCTTCACAGCCTGGCGCCGCCACTGACCGGTGGCGTCGAGCTGGAAAATTTCGCGGGATCCGGTGCCGTAGGCGGCGCGGACGCATTGGAAACGACCTTGCGCTTGTCGGGCGTCGTCGAACTCGGCGGCAAGCGCGGGCTGCGCCGTCAGGCCGGCGACGTCGAGGTGCAGTTGGCCGAGGCGCGTCGCGAGACCGCACGCTTGGACCTTCTGGCGAGCGCCGCCCGCCGATTTCTCGACGTGGCGGTTGGCCAGGAACGGCTCGCGCTGGCCACGCGCGCCGTCACTGTGTCCGAGCGCTCTGCGACGATTGTCGAGGATCGGGCCAGGGCCGGCGCTGCGTCGGGAGTCGATCGCAATCGAGCGCAACTGGCACTTGCCAGGACCGAGCTGGAGCGTGAAGACGCCGAGCACGAACTGGCCGCCGCTCGCGTGGCACTTGCGGCGCTGTGGGGTCAGCGCCAGCCGGATTTCGAGCGCGCGGACGCGAACCTCTATGACTTGCCGGCGCCGCAGGAGCTGGCCGCGCTGGCAGGGCACCTGGACCGCAACCCGGACATCGCCGCGCTCGCCACCGAAGCGCGCCTGCAGGCCGCGCGCGCTACGGTTGCCGCGGCCTCGGGCCGCGCCGACCTGAGTTTGTCCGGCGGGGTCCGCAGGCTGGAGCAGACCGAAGACCAGGCGCTGGTCCTGACGCTGTCGGCCCCGCTGTTTGCCGGATCGCGCGCTGCGCCGGCACGCCGGGAGGCGGAAGCT
>JANNLM010000186.1:0-2996 GCA_031396825.1 Gammaproteobacteria bacterium
GGCGATCAGCTCGTTGACGCTGCGGCCGGCGTACTGGAACGACGGGCCGAGGTCGCCGCGCGCCAGCCCCGCGAGGTACCGGCCGAACTGGCGCCACAGCGGCTCGTCGAGGTGGTAGGCCGCCTCGACCTGCGCCTGCACGTCCGGCGCGAGCGCGCGCTCGCCGTCGACCGGCCCGCCGGGCGCCGCGCGCAGCAGGAAGAACACCAGCAGCGCCAGCACCAGCAGCGTGGGCACGGCGGACAGCAGGCGCAGGTCGAGGCGGCCTACCACCTCGATGAGCCGCTCTGGCGCCAGTTCGGCCGCTACCTCGCGGGCCTGGCGCGCGGCGACCTCGGGCCGTCGTTCCAGTACGCCGGCCGCAGCGTCAACGAGCTGATCGCCGCCGGTTTCCCGGTCTCGTTGCAGCTCGGCCTCGCGGCGATGGCGCTGGCGGTGCTCGCCGGCTGCGGCCTGGGCATCGTCGCGGCGCTCAAGCGCGGCACGCTGGCCGATCGTGGCCTGATGGCGCTGGCGCTCACCGGCGTGTCGATCCCGAATTTCGTGGTGGCGCCGCTGCTGATCCTGGCGTTCGCGCTGGCGCTGGGCTGGTTGCCGGCCGGCGGCTGGGACGGCTGGCGCAGCGCGGTGTTGCCGGTGATCGCGCTGGCGCTGCCGCAGGTGGCCTACCTCGCGCGCCTGACGCGCGACTCGATGGTCGAGGTGCTGGCGCAGAACTGGATCCGCACCGCGCGCGCCAAGGGCCTGCCGCAGCACTGGATCGTGCTGCGCCACGCGCTCAAGCCGGCCCTGCTGCCGGTGCTGTCGTACCTCGGGCCCGCCACCGCGCAGATCCTGACCGGCTCGGTGGTGGTCGAGCAGGTGTTCTCGATCCCGGGGCTGGGCCGGCACTTCGTGCAGGGCGCGCTCAACCGCGACTACACCGTGGTGATGGGCGTGGTGATGTTCTACGGCGCGCTGGTGGTGCTGTTCAACCTCATCGTCGACCTGCTGTACGGCGCCCTCGACCCGCGCGTGCGCACGCGATGAGCGCCGGGCAGGGGCTGTGGGCGCGCGCCGGGCAGCGGCTGCGGCGCGATCGCCTGGCCAGCGGCAGCCTGGTCGTGCTCGCGCTGATCGCGCTGCTGTGCATCGCCGGCCCATGGCTGGCGCCGCACGGCGCCGAGGCGCTGGACTTCGAGCGCATCGCCGCAGAGCCCGCGCTCGACGGCGGGCACTGGTTCGGCACCGACAACGTCGGCCGCGACCTGTTCGCGCGCACGCTCGAGGGCGGGCGCATCTCGCTGCTGGTCGGGCTGCTGGCGACGCTGGTGAGCGTGGTGATCGGCGTGGCCTGGGGCGCGGTCGCCGGCTACTTCGGCGGGCGCGTCGACGCGCTGATGATGCGCGCCGTCGACATCCTCTACGCGCTGCCGTTCATGTTCCTGGTGATCCTGCTGATGGTCCTGTTCGGCCGGCACTTCGCGCTGGTGTTCGTGGCGGTCGGGGCGATCAACTGGCTCGACATGGCCCGCATCGTGCGCGGCCAGACGCTGTCGCTGCGCAAGCGCGAGTTCGTCGACGCCGCGCGCCTCGCCGGAGTGCCGCCGCTGGCCATCATCCGCGCGCACATCGTGCCGAACCTGCACGGCGTGATCATCGTCTGCGCCACGCTGACGGTGCCGCAGGTGATCCTGGTCGAGTCGTTCCTCAGCTTCCTCGGCCTCGGCGTGCAGGAGCCGGCGACCAGCTGGGGCGTGCTGGTCAACGACGGCGCCGCCGACATGGAAGCCGCGCCGTGGGCGCTGCTGTTCCCGGGCGGATTCCTCGCGGTGACCCTGCTGTGCCTGAACTTCCTCGGCGACGGCTTGCGCGAGGCGCTTGATCCGCATGGCCGCTGAAAATGTGGGAGCGGCCCATGGCCGCGACAGTCGCGGGCATGGCCCGCTCCCACAGGGGGAGCTCCTACAAGTGCAGGACCTGCGCATCGCCTACGGCGACGCCGTCGTGGTCGACGGCGTGTCGTTCGAGGTCGGCGCCGGCGAGTCGCTGGCGCTGGTGGGCGGCTCCGGCTCCGGCAAGACCCAGACCGCGCTGGCGCTGCTCGGGCTGCTCGGCCGCGGCGCGCGCGTGAGCGGGTCGGTGAAGTTCGCGGGCCAGGAACTGCTCGGCGCGCCGGACGCGGAGCTCAACCGGGTGCGCGGCGCGCGCATCGGCATGGTGTTCCAGGACGCGCTGTCGAGCCTCAATCCGCACCTGACGCTCGGCGCGCAGGTGGCCGAAGCGCTGGCCTGGCACCGCAAGCTGCCGCGCGCGCAGGCCGCGGCGGCGGCGCTGGAGCTGCTCGAGGCGGTGCGCATCCCGGACGCGGCGCTGCGCCTGCACCAGTACCCGCACGAATGCTCCGGCGGCATGCGCCAGCGCGCGCTGATCGCGATGGCGCTGGCCTGCCAGCCGGCGCTGCTGATTGCCGACGAGCCGACCACGGCGCTCGACGCCACCGTGCAGGCGCAGATCCTGCACTTGCTGGCGGGGCTGCGCGAGCGTTTCAACCTCGCGCTGCTGCTGATCAGCCACGACCTCGGCGTGGTCGCGCAGCTGTGCCGGCGCGTGCTGGTGCTGCAGCACGGCCGCACGGTGGAGCAGGGCACCGCGGACGAGCTGCTGCGCGAGCCCCGGCACGCCTACACCCGCGAGCTGGTGCGCCTGCGGCCGCGCCTGGCTTAGGCCAATTTTCCCGGTTGCCCCTGACGCTACTCGCTGGTAACTTCTTGTTGCATAAGGAATCACGTGCGAGGGATCCGCATTGCGCGGATGGGAGGAAGGGCCGATGAGTTCCGGGAAATACGTTGCGCTGTGTGCCACTGCCATTTGCGCCGCCATGGCGGCGTCGCCGGCGCGCGCGATCACCTTCGAGATGGACGTCGGCGACGGCCTCAACGGCACGCTCAACACGACCATGACGCTCGGCGCCGGCCTGCGCATGCAGAATCGCAGCTCGGACCTGGTCGGCAAGG
>JANNLM010000188.1:0-3118 GCA_031396825.1 Gammaproteobacteria bacterium
CGCTTGGTGTTGACGAAGATCAGCGTGCGCAGCGGCGCGTGGTGGCGCAGCAGGCCGACCAGCAGCGGCAGCTTCTGGTCGTTGGCGACGTGCACCATGCTCTGGCGCACCTTGTCGGCGGTGACCTGCTCGGGCTTGACCTCGATGCTGCGCGGGTTGTTCATGTGCTCGTAAGCCAGCTCGAGCACGCGGTGGGACAGCGTCGCGGAGAAGAGGTAATTGCGGCGCTGCGCCGGCGGCGGCATGCGGCGCAGCAGGTAGCGGATGTCGTCGATGAAGCCGAGGTCGAACATGCGGTCGGCTTCGTCCAGCACGACCACCTCGACCTGCTTGAGGTTGAACACGTGCTGCTTGAAGTAGTCGATCAGGCGGCCCGGCGTGCCGATCAGGATGTCGATGCCGGCGGCGACGGTCTGGCGCTGGGAGTCGTAGCCGGTGCCGCCGTAGACTACGGCGATCTTCAGCCCGGTCTTCACGCCGATACCCTCGGCGTCCTTGGCGATCTGGATCGCGAGCTCGCGCGTCGGCGCCAGCATCACCGAGCGCGGCTGGCCCGGCTCACCACTGCGCGGCTTGCGCAGCAGGAAATCCATGGTGGCCAGCAGGAACGCGGCGGACTTGCCGGTGCCGGTCTGGGCCTGGCCGGCGAGGTCGATGCCCTGCAGCGCCAGCGGCAACGTCTGCGCCTGGATCGGCGTGCAGTGCGAGAACCCGAGCGCGTTCAATCCGTCGAGCAGTGCAGGGTGCAGCGGCAACGACGCAAAGGCGACGTCGGTCAGGTGGTCTGGGCGCATTGGGCGCGCATTGTCCGGGTCTGCCCGCGCACTTGCAATGTCGCAGGCAATCGGCTGAAATAGCTCCTTGAGTTGAAGCGGTTGGGTCACCAGCCGCTGCGCAGAACCCCCCAAGTCGACCTTTCAAGCCGTTTTTGGCGTTGTCGCGCCGGTCAATCCCGGGTTTTTCCCGGTTGGCGCGCCACCGGGGCCGTCGGGGGAGGGCTGCAGTCCCAAATCCGTTCCCGAGGTTTCCCCACCCATGAGTGCGAACATCACCCACGTCACCGACCAGTCCTTCGAGCAGGATGTTCTCAAGAGCGCGCAACCCGTGCTGGTGGACTTCTGGGCCGAGTGGTGCGGTCCGTGCCGCATGATCGCGCCGATCCTCGAGCAGCTCGCTGCCGAGAACGCCGGCAAGCTCAAGATCGTCAAGCTCAACGTCGACGAAAACCCGCAGACCATGAACAAGTTCGCCATTCGCGGCATTCCCACGCTGATCCTGTTCAAGGACGGCAAGCCCGCCGCAACCCAGGTCGGCGCGCTCTCCAAGGCCCAGTTCTCGGCCTTCCTCAACCCCCACATCCAGGTCGCCTAAATGAAGCCTCGCCGTCACCGCCACCACCACCCGCACGGAGGCCAGCAGGGCCAGCGTGGCCAGGACCAGGGCAACTACTACCCGCAGCAGGGCGGACCGGACCCGAACGCCGGGGGAGCCAATACTGACGAGATGGAGGAAGCGGACCTTGCCGCCGCCAACGCGGTGCAGCTCGGGCCGGACGGCCAGCCGCTGCCGCCGCCGAAGGTCCTGAACCTGACCGAGCTGCGTCGCAAGACCGCGACCGAGCTGCTGGCGATGGCGCAGGAGCAGGGCATCGACAGCGTTTCGCGCTCCAAGAAGCAGGACATCGTCTTCCAGATCCTGAAAGCCTCGGCGCGCCGCGGCGAGCACATCTACGGTGACGGCGTGCTGGAGATCCTGCAGGACGGCTACGGCTTCCTGCGCTCGCCGGATTCGTCCTACGTGGCCGGACCGGACGACGTCTACATCTCGCCCTCGCAGATCCGCCGCTTCAACCTGCGCACCGGCGACTCGATCGCGGGTCGCGTGCGCTCGCCGAAGGACAACGAGCGCTACTTCGCCCTGCTCAAGGTCGATACCATCAACTTCGAGGCGCCCGAGGCCAGCAGGAAGAAGGTCAATTTCGAGAACCTGACGCCGCTGTTCCCGAACGAGCGCTTCGAGATGGAGCGCGGCAACGGCACCACCGAGGACATCACCGCGCGCATCATCGATTTGATCGCGCCGTTCGGCAAAGGCCAGCGCGGCCTGATCATCAGCCCGCCCAAGGCCGGCAAGACCATCATGCTGCAGAACATCGCGCAGTCGCTGATGGCCAACTACCCGGACGTGTACCTGATCGTGCTGCTGGTCGACGAGCGGCCCGAGGAAGTCACCGACATGCAGCGCACGGTGCGCGGCGAAGTCATCGCCAGCACCTTCGACGAGCCGGCCAGCCGCCACGTGCAGGTCGCCGAGATGGTGACCGAGAAGGCCAAGCGCCTGGTCGAGCACAAGCGCGACGTCGTGATCCTGCTGGATTCGATCACGCGCCTGGCGCGCGCCTACAACACCGTCGCGCCGAGCTCGGGCAAGGTGCTCAGCGGCGGCGTCGACGCCAACGCGCTGCAGAAGCCCAAGCGTTTCTTCGGCGCCGCGCGCAACATCGAGGAGGGTGGCTCACTGACCATCATCGCCACCGCGCTGATCGACACCGGCTCGAAGATGGACGAAGTCATCTACGAGGAGTTCAAGGGCACCGGCAACATGGAAATCCACCTTGAGCGCCGCATCGCCGAGAAGCGCGTGTTCCCGGCCATCAACATCAACCGCTCGGGCACGCGCAAGGAAGAGCTGATGGTGGAGCCGGCCTCGCTGCAGAAGATCTGGATCCTGCGCAAGCTGCTGCACTCGATGGACGAGCTCGCGGCGATGGAGCTGCTCTACGACCGCATGAAGCAGTCGAAGACCAACGAGGCGTTCTTCGACTCGATGAAGCGGAATTGACGTCGGCAAGGGATTGCCGACCTACGTAGGACAAAAAGGGGACGCAACCCTTTTCTACCGTGGAAAAGGGTTGCGTCCCCTTTTTCTAGCGCCCGATGGCGCGGTAGCCGATGTCCTTGCGGTACTGCGCGCCTTCCCAGCGGATCTTCGCCACGCCCTCATAGGCGCGTTGCTGCGCGGCGGCGACGCTGTCGCCGAGCGCGCACACGCACAGCACGCGGCCGCCGGTGGTCACCACCTGCGACGACTCGAGCGCCGTGCCGGCGTGGAACACTTT
>JANNLM010000242.1:0-4247 GCA_031396825.1 Gammaproteobacteria bacterium
TGGCGCGGGATAGTCCCCGGTCACGACGCTCGAACACCTGCTCCCGGTGACCGCACGTCGGGATTCGCGGCGGCAATCAGCCACTGCTCACCGATATCTCGGGATCCGAGGTTTCAGGAGACGCAAATGAACATGTTCACCACATATTTCAGGCCCCTGCTGTGGGCCGCAGCGCTGCCGCTGGCCGCCCTTGCTGCCGGCTGCATGGGCGGCGGTGACGGCTTTCCGCCTCCGCCCAACGCTGCCGGCGCCGGTACGGGCGTTGGGGGCGTTGGCAAGGGCCCTGCTCCCGTGTCGCTTGGAGCTGCGGGCACTTACGTGATCCTGGCGGAATCGGCGATCACCAACGTGCCGCCTTCCCCGATTATCGGAAATGTTGGCTTGAGCCCGGCCACCGGTGCCGGCATCGACCTGACCTGCGCCGAAATCACCGGGGTGACCAATGACGTCGACAACACGGGGCCGCTGCCTTGCACCGTGATGAACGCTGTCGGCTTGACCGCGGCGATCGGCGCCAAGGGCACTGCCTACACGGATGCCCAGGGACGAGCACCGGATTACACAGAGCTGGGCGACGGGGACATCGGCGGACTCAACCTCTCCCCGGCCACCTACAAGTGGGGCACCGGCGTGCTGATCCCGACCGACCTCACGCTCACCGGCGGCGCGAACGATGTCTGGATTTTCCAGATCGCGCAGGGTCTCACTGTCAGCTCGGGAGTGAACATCATCCTGGCCGGCGGCGCGCTGCCCAAGAACATCTTCTGGGCGACATTCGGCGTGACGGAACTCGGGACGACCTCGCATTTCGAGGGCGTCATCCTGTCGCAGACGTCGGTCGTGATGAAGACGGGCGCAACGATCAACGGCAGGCTGTTCGCGGGTACCGCAGTCACCCTCGAACAGAATCCGGTTACCCAGCCGGCTCCGTAAGCCTCCCGGCGTAAAAATCAAAGGACCCCTCACCGGGTCCTTTTTTTTGCACGCCGCTCGGTGCGCTTACGCACAGACGCTTTCAGCCGCAAACGCGCATCGTCGACGCTCGGCAAACCAACGAGGAATCAGCCATGCAAGCCAAACCCAGCGGCCTGGACACCGGCTCAAACGGACAAAGCGCGGAGGCGAAGCCGACCATGCTCGCCACCGCCAGCAGCGTCGGATCCGCGCTGTCGCGCGAAGCGCGCAACTTCCTCGCGGACATCGAAGAGCTGGTCAAGGCGACGACCTCGCTCACCGGCGAAGAACTGGTACACGCCAAGGCGAAACTGGCCGAGCGCATCACTGCGGCCAAGGCATCGGTTGAGCAGATGGGCGGCGCCATCGCCGATGGCTCCCGCCAGGCGGCGCAGACCACCGACCGCTTTGTGCATGAGCGCCCCTGGCAGGCGATCGGCATCGGCGCCGGGGTCGGCGTCCTGGTCGGTCTCCTGATCGCGCGCCGGGCGTAACCGGGCACGGAAGGATCATGGGCTCGGCCGCCATCACCCCGCTGGACGCGGCTCGCATGGTGCACGCCGCGGGTGGAGCGATGCTCGCCCAGGCGCTGCTGCACGCGGAGCTCGCGGGTGTCGAGTGGGAAGAAGAGAAGAACCGCCTGCGGAGAATGCTGGCGCTCGCCCTGTTCGGCTTCGCCTGCCTGCTGTGCACCCTGCTCCTCGCAAGCGGTCTGGCGCTCGCGGCAACCTGGGACACCCCCTACCGGCTCCCGACGTTCGCCGCCCTCGTCATCCTGTTCAGTCTTGGCACTGTCACCGCATGGCGGCGTTTTCAGGCCCAGGCGGCGCTGGGCAGCCAGAGCTTTGCGGCGTCGCGCGAGGAACTGGCCGCCGACACGGCCTTGCTCAAGGCAAGCGCGTGACGCTCGCTCCTTCGCTGCTCGAGCAGCGTGTCGCGCTGCGCGAGCAACTCCGGGATCAACGCCAGGAGGTCGCCGAGCAACTCTTCGAGGCGAAAGCCGGCGGACGCTTCCCGCGCAGCATGACGATGCGCGTGCTCATGGACCAGCCTGCACTTGCGGCCCGTCTCGTGGCACTGGTCGCCGGCGCACGCTTCGCCGGATCGGTGTCCGCGCTCCTCATCGCCGTCCAGATGTTGCGAGCGGCCCGGACCCGGTGATAACCCCGGGGCGCGTTTATGCGCCCTGCCGTACAGACCGGAGGCGGGCCGGCGCGCCTAATTTGCGGACACAACCACCTGATACAGGAGTGAATTTGCCATGAAGAAATCCAGAGGCGGCCGCATGACGGCGGCGAAGCGTCGTGCTTCCAAGACTCGCGGCGGACGCGGACTCGTCAAGAACCGCACCGCGGGCCGAAAAATCATGAAATCCTGAGGGCACGCCAGCCTGATGGAACCATGAAACGCCTTCTCGCGATCCTGCTGACGGCCTTCAGTGCCGTCGCCCAGGCGCAGCAGGCGCCGCAAGGCGCTGCCGGGCCCTTCGGTGAAGAGCACGCTCAGCAGAAGGAAATGGAGCAGATCGCGATCGGCTTGCGCGTGCAGCAGAACCTGAAGATCACGAGCGATCGCAAGGAAGCCCAATACGCCCAAAACCGCCGCCGATGCCAGGCGGCCCTGCAGGTCGCCGAGTTGTGCGGCAAGTTTGCCGGAACCTTCTACTGCGACGAGAAGGGATTCCAGCCGATCGCGGCGGACGCCTCGGCCAAGCGTGTGGTCATGAACAGCGTGACCCGACACAAGATGGAACGCTGCGCGCTGGACGCTGCCAAACGCAACCCTTGAGGTGGCGTGCCCGGCACGACTCGAACGTGCGACCTGCGGCTTAGAAGGCCGCTGCTCTATCCAACTGAGCTACGGGCACCAATTGGTCGGGGCGAGAGGATTTGAACCTCCGACCACCTGCGCCCAAGGCAGGTGCGCTACCAGGCTGCGCTACGCCCCGATAAATGACTGCGCGCCATTATGAGAGAATCCGCGCGCATTTTCAGCGCCCATTCAAAGGGATACGCGCGTGGCAGCCCAACTGATCGACGGCAAGGCGGTGGCGGCACAGGTGCACGAGGAGGTGCGGCTGGCCGTGGCCGAGCGCGTGCGCGCCGGCCGCCCTGCCCCGGCGCTGGCCACGGTGCTGGTCGGATCGGACCCGGCCTCATCGGTTTACGTGGGCAGCAAGCGCAAGCTGTGCGAGAAGGTCGGCATCCGCTCCGAGCACGTCGACCTGCCGCCCACGGTGTCGCAGGCGGAGCTGCTCGCGCTGATCGACCAGCTCAATGCCGACCCGAAAGTCGACGGCATCCTGGTGCAGCTGCCGCTGCCAGCGCACATCGACAGCGAACTCGTCATCGAGCGCATCGACCCGAAGAAGGACGTCGACGGCTTTCATCCCTACAACCTCGGGCGCCTCGCGCAGAAGCCGCAGCACCCGCGCCCGCTGCTGCGCCCGTGCACGCCCTACGGCGCGATGCGGCTGATCGAAAGCACCGGCACGGCGACTCGCGGCGCGCGCGCGCGGTGGTGGTCGGGGCCTCCAACATCGTGGGCCGGCCGATGGCGCTCGAGCTGCTGCTGGGCGATGCGACGGTGACGGTCTGCAACAGCAAGACGCGCGACCTGGCGGGCATCGTGGCGAGCGCGGACATCGTGGTCGCCGGCGTCGGCAAGCCGGGCTTCGTCAAGGGCGAGTGGATCAAGCCCGGCGCGGTCGTCATCGACGTGGGCATCAACCGCCTGCCGGACGGCAAGCTCACCGGCGACGTCGAGTTCGAGCCGGCGCGTCAGCGCGCCGGCTGGATCACGCCGGTACCCGGCGGGGTCGGGCCGATGACGGTGGCGATGCTGATGCGTAACACCCTTTACGCGGCGAAGCTGCGCGACAAGAACTGACGTCGTCCCCGCGCAGGCGGGGACCCAGTTCTAACGACGAAAACTGGATTCCCGCCTCCGCGGGAATGACAGATTCAGTCCTTGTACCCCGGGCTCTCCCGGTCGAGCTTGCGCAGCAACCCCGGCCAGGCCAGGCCGCCCATCATTCCCTTGGTCACCAGCGCCACGTTCTGTTTCACGCCGGCGACGATCCTGGGATCCACGCTGATCAGCTTGTCGCCCTGGCCGTTGCCCGCCAGCGCGGCGACCTGGATCTCGCAGGTGCGCTGGAAGGTGAACATCAGCAGGAATGCATCGGCGATGGTCGCACCCACGGTCAACAGGCCATGGTTGCGCAGCATCAGGAACTGATTGGCGCCCAGGTCGCGCACCAGGCGCGGCTTCTCGTCGTCGAGCAGCGCGAT
>JANNLM010000275.1:0-2538 GCA_031396825.1 Gammaproteobacteria bacterium
ATCCAGGCACGGGCGCCGCGCGAGGGTGGCGAGGGCGAACTGAAGGGCGAGGCCGTGGACGTCGCCGCGCTGCTGGCCGGGTCGATCCACTCATTGCGCTGGAGCGTGGCGGCGTCGCAAGCCACGGCGCAGGCGTCGCAGTTCGGCTTCCTGGCCGGGCGCTCCGCGAAGGTCATGGGTCTCGACGGCGGCGAACTGGGCGTGATCGAGGTCAAGGGTTTTGCGCCGCCAGTGGTGCCCAAGGCGGCTGCACCGGTGCCCGCACCGGCACCTAAGGCAGCCCCTGCACCGGCAAAGCCACCCGCAAAGGCTCCAGCAAAAGCGTCGGCGAAGGCGCCAGTGAAAGCCGCGGCGCCAAAACCGGTGCCCGCTCCCGCGCCCGTTGCCACGCCTGCGCCGGCACCGACTCCGGCGCCTGCGCCTGCGCCCGTGCCGGCCCACACCGCGACGCTGGTCGAGGCGGCGGTGGATCGCAATTCAACGCTCGTAACCGCCGCCGCAGCGATCCCGAAGCCGGCGGAGCCGGCTCCGGCCGAGGCGGCGCCGAAACCGGCGCCGAGGCCCAAGCTCCCGACCAAGCGCATGCCGGCGATCAAGCCGGCCCCCCCGCAGGTGGCGCCCAGGGGAGCGCCCTCGTTCGCGCCGCCGCCGAAGGAGCTGCCGCTGCCGCCGCCGGTGGACCCGTTCGCGGACCGGACGGTGGTGCTCAAACTCGCCGACAACGGCATCAGCGCCGTGCACCTGGTGCTGCCGAAGGCCGGCGGCGCGCAGGAAGTGCTGAAGGGCTTCCTGATCAACGACGACAAGAAGCAGTCCAAGCGCCGGGTGCTGGTCGGCTTCATCGACCAGTACACGGCGCTGCGCTCGCTCGATCATCCCAACATCGCGCGCACCACCGACATCGGCCTGTCCGCCACGCACCTGTTCGTGGCCCAGGAGTATTGCGCCGGCGGCGACTTGCGCAACCTGATCGCGCAGGGCATGTCCGCCGACGACGCCATCAAGGCGCTGCTGCGCGTCGCCAGCGGCCTCAAGGCCGCGCACCAGAAGGGTTTCGTGCACGGCGACCTGCGCCCCGCCAACGTCATGATCCGCGAGGACGGCAGTTTCGCTTTGGTCGACGTCTCGCTGGCGAAGGTGGTCGAGTACGCCGTCGCCGAAGGCGAGTCCGGGGTGCTGCTGCGCACGCCGGATTACCTGTCGCCCGAGATGATCAACGGCCAGGCCGCCGACGTGCGCAGCGACATCTACACGCTCGGCCTGCTGCTGCACGAGATGCTGACCGGCAAGCGCGCCTACGACTCACCGGACCTGTCGAAGGTGATGATGGACCAGCTCAACGCGCCGGTGCCGACGCTGCCCGAGGCGCACGCCAAGTTCCAGCCGCTGCTGGAAAAGCTGATGGCCAAGAGGCTCGACGACCGCTTCGCCTCGGTGAACGACGTCATCGCCTTCATGAGCGAGGCCAAGCTGCAGGCTTAAAGGGGACGCACACAATTATCAAATTGTGTGCGTCCCTATTTATCCGGCGGTGGCGATGGCCCCTTTCATGACACCTTCGTAGGCGCGCACCTCGATCTTCGCGCCGCGCCGCTCGGCGGCGACCTGCGCGCACAGGTGCTCGGCGATGCGCTCGACCGTGCTGTCGGTCTGCAGCAGGTCGCAGCGATCGGCCGGCAGCTCGAGTTCGAACTCGCCCTCGCCCGAGCGGTACTCGAAGCGGATGCGGCCCTTGCCGTGCGAGACGATGTCGCTCGAGGTGCCGAGGTAGATGTCGCGCCAGCGCTCCGCCCACAGGCGCTCGATGCGGTCGTCGCGCTTGCCGTTCACCGCCACGTGCAGCTTGGAG
Source organism: Gammaproteobacteria bacterium (assembly GCA_031396825.1). GTDB lineage: Bacteria > Pseudomonadota > Gammaproteobacteria > Nevskiales > Nevskiaceae > JACPFV01. The sequence continues at coordinate 1,850 of JANNLM010000275.1, forward strand.
CGGTGGCCGTGCGCGATGCGCTGGCAGTGGCCGGCGTGCTTCTTCAGGCCGTGCGTGTAGTGGTAGTAGCTGCCGGCGATGGCCTCGTGGCGCAGCTTCACCCGGGCGGCGCTGACCGACTCCGGCACGGCCTTCATCAGGGCCGGCTCGATCACCGCCGCCAGCGACTCGGCCGTGATCGCTGCCGCCGGCACGTTGCACAGCGCCTTGGCCGGCCCCTGGTGCTCGATGGGCCCGGTCGCGGCCCGGAAGGACAGGCCGCTGCCGGTCCCCGACAGCACGAAGTCCAGTTCGGGCGCCTTGCCCGGCACCAGCAGCTTGTGGTCGGCGACCCCGTCCACCGCCTTCTTGAGCTTCTTCTTCACCTCGCCGAAGTCCAGCACCATGCCCTGGTCGTCCAGCGCGCCCTCCAGCTCCAGGTCCACGATCCAGGACTCGCCCACCAGCCCGCGCTGCGCGTCCAGGTAGGCGCAGTCGACGACGGTCAGGTGCTCAACGAAGAGGCGGGTCATGTCCAGGTGTCATCCCGAGGAGCGAAGCGACGAGGGATCTCGTCCACGAGATCCCTCGCTACGCTCGGGATGACATTCTAGCTGCTAAAATCGCGCGCTCTTTCAAAGGTCTATCAATGTCCGTCGTCACCCGCTTCGCGCCGAGCCCGACCGGCTTCCTGCATATCGGCGGCGCGC
>JANNLM010000287.1:0-5607 GCA_031396825.1 Gammaproteobacteria bacterium
GGCGCTGACCGACGAGATGAAGCTGGCGCTGCAGGACTTGCTGCAGGGCCGCATCAAGGAGACCGAGGCCGCCTACGCCGCGATGCTCGGCGCCTCGGTGCAGCTGGGCGACTACATCGACGCGCTGGCCAGCGGCCTCGAGGACGCGCTGCTGGTGTTCCAGCCCGCGATCAACGAGCTGCGCCTGGCGCGCGGCAAGCCGGCGCTGACCGAGGCCGAGATGTTCGCCGAGCAGCCGGTGCTGGCGGCGACGCCGGTGACGCTGCCGCCGGCCGACACGCGCAAGCCCGGCGCGTCGAAGATCATGGCGGCGAAGTTCCAGCCGGTGTTCCAGCAGAACCTGCTGCAGTGGATCAAGGCCCAGGACGTGCAACTCGCGCTCGGCCGCCTCGGCAAGATCGCCGAGCAGCTGGCCGCCTGCGCGGTCAGCGCGCCGCACTACCAGCTGTGGCGCATGGTCGCGGCGGTGGCCGAGGCGATGCTGACCAAGGGGCTCGACGATTCGGCCGACCTCAAGCGCCTGTACGGCCGCGCCGCCGCGCAGATGAAGGCGCTCGCCGACCACGGCGAGGAAAAATCCGCCGCCGGCATCGCCACGCTGCCGTACCAGTTCCTGTACTACGCGGGCCGCAGCAAGAGCCAGGGTCCGCGCGTCACCGCGCTGCGCAACGCGTACCCGCTGACGCGCCTGCTGCCGGCGCCGGAGCTGCTGGAGCAGTTGCGTCAGCGCATGCGCGGCCCCAACACGGCGCTGCTGACCAAGCTGTCCGAGGAAATCCGCAAGGAGCTGACCCAGGTCAAGGACCACATCGACCTGGTGGTGCGCTCGGGCGACAAGGCGCCGGCCAACCTCAACGACACCGTCGAGAAGCTCAACCGCGTGGCGACCACGCTGACCATGCTCGGGCTGTCCTCGCTGCAGGGCATGGTGCAGGCGCAGGCGCGCGTGCTGTCCACGCTCAAGCCGCGCGAGGTCAAGCCGTCCGACCCGGTGTGGATCGACGTCGCCACCGCGCTGCTGCGCGTCGAGCACACGCTCGATGACGCGCTGTTCCACCAGCTCAAGCGCCGCGGCGACGCCGCGCCGGCCGAGGACGCCATCCCGGGCCTCGACGTGCGCGAGGGCCGCGAGGCGCTGATCCGCGAGCTGCTGGTGGATCTCTCGCGCGTCAAGACCGACGTCGACAACTACCTGAAGACGGGCGATACCTCCGGCCTGCCCGAAGCCGCCAAACTGCTCGGTCAGCTGCAGTCCGGCATGTACGTGATCCAGAGCGAGAAGGTTGCGCAGGCGATCGGCCAGCTGCGCAACTACGTGGCCAGTCCCGACTTCAGCGGCGTGCGCAACGAGAGGGCCCAGGCCGAGCGCTTCGCCGACGCCATCGCCGGCATGGAGTACTACCTCGAGGCCACGCGCGCGCGCGCGCCGGACACCGAGCGCATGGCCGAGAACATCGCCGCGGCGGTCAAGCGCCTCGACATCTCCGCGCCACGCCCGGCCGCGTCCGCCGCGCCGGTCGCGGCGCCGGCGGCCGTCGCGCCGGCGAGCATCGCGATGGACGAGGTGGACCCGGAGATCCGCGACATCTTCCTCGAGGAGGCCGCCGAGGTGCTCGGCCAACTCAAGGAGAACATGCCGAAGCTCAAGAAGAACAACAACGACAAGGATCTGTGGACCGAGGTGCGGCGCTCCTTCCACACGCTCAAGGGCAGCGGCCGCATGGTGGGCGCGCGCGACATCGGCGAGTTCGCCTGGTCGGTCGAGAACCTGATCAACCGCTGCATCGAAGGCACGCACGCGTTCGACCCGCCGGTGCTCGAGCTCGTCGACCAGGCCGTGACGCTGATGCCGGAGCTGATCGCCAGCTTCAAGGACCAGAAGCCGGTGGCGGCCGCCGCGCAGGACCTGCAGAACAAGGCCCACCGCATGGCCAAGGGCGGCGACGACACCGGCCCCGACCACCAGTTGCTGCAGGCGTTCACCGGCGACGCCAAGGAACGCCTCGGCGACGTGCGCGCCTGGGTCACGGCGCAGGATCGCAGCAAGCCCGAGTTCCCCGTGGACGACCGCGTGGTGATGGCATTCCACACGCTGCGCGGCAGCGCGGCGCTGCTCAACGCGCAGGGCATCTCCGGGCTCGCCGGCCAGCTCGAGGATTACCTCAACGCGCTGCGTGGCGCGCGCATGATGCTGCCGCCGAACGGCCTGCAGCTGGTGGCCGATTCCGAGCCGACGCTGGCCGAATGGGTCGAGCGTCTCGCCAAGGGCAGCGCGGTCGAGCCCGACCTCAAGCCGTGGGCGCGGCGCCTGGCCGAAGTGCAGGAGGCGCTGCCGGCCAGCGCGCTCGAGGCCGCGCACGAACTGGGCGCCAACGAGCAGTTCGCGCACGAGGCCTTCACCAAGCTGGAGGAAATCGAAGGCGTGTTCAACGCCTGGAAGGACAAGCCGTCCGGCGGTGATTTCCATGCGCGCGAGCTGTCGCGCATGCTGCAGATGCTGCACGGCGACGCCGTCAACTCGCAGTGCGAGGGCCTCGGCCAGGCGGCCGCGGCGCTGGGCGGGCGCGTCAACGAGTACACCGGGCGCACCGCGCCGGACGCGGCGTTCTTCCGCGAAGTGCCGCGCCTGATCGAGCACATGTACACGCACCTCGACGATTTCCGCGAGGGCAAGATCAGGCCGTACCAGGAAAACATCGACGCTGGCACCACCGGCACGATGGCCACGATGGGCGAGCAGGCGTTCATCGAGACCGTGAAGATTCCGGTGAAGCCGGCGCCGCCGGTCGAGGAAGCCATCGAGATGACGCCGGTCGCCGAAGAGGAGCCGGCGTCGACTTCTGAAGCCGCGTTCGAGGAGACAATCGAGGCGGTGCCGCCGGTACAGGAGGTCGAGGAAGGCACCATCGACCCGGAGCTGCTCGCCATCTTCCTCGGCGAGGCCGACGAGTTGATGGAATCGCTCGACCGCCAGTTCTCCACGCTCGAGAAGGACCCGGGCGCCAAGGACCCGCTGGCCGAGGTCGCGCGCGCCCTGCACACGCTCAAGGGCGGCGCGCGCATGGCCGGGCAGGAAGGCATCGGCACCGTCTCGCACAAGCTCGAGACGCTGATCGAGCACGTCGCCCAGGGGCGCGTGGCGCGCGACGCCTCGCTGCACGCGCGCCTGCACAACGTCATGGACGGCCTCTACCGCATGCTCGACGCGGTCAAGCGCGGCGAGAAGGCCGACGAGAAGCCGGTGCTGGAAGCGCTGGAAGGCGGCGACGCCTCCGTCGCTGCCGCGCCCGTCTTCGAGGAGGCCATCGAAGTTCCGCCGGTTGCCGAGCCCGAACCCGAACCGCCCGCGCCGGTGTCGCGCGCCGCCCCGCCGCCCGCGTCGATCGCGCCCGGGCTGGTGGCCGCGGTCAAGGCCGCCGCCGCGCCCGAGGGCCCGGCCATCGCCTACGACCCGGATCTCGCCCAGATCTTCCAGAGCGAGAGCGCCGAACTGCTGGAGTCGCTCGAGGCGCAACTCGCCGCCTGGCAGGCCGATGCGCACAACGAAGAGGCGCTGCGCGAAGTGCAGCGCGCGCGGCACACGCTCAAGGGCGGCGCCCGCATGGCCGGCCTGATGTCGATGGGCACGGTCGCGCACGAGATGGAATCGCGCGTGGACGACATCGCCGAGGCGCGCGGGCCGGTGCCGGCCGAGGCGCTGGCCGCGCTGCACAGCCACCTCGGCGAGCTGCAGCGGATGCAGGACACGCTCGAGCGCGGCGAGGGCGCCTCGCTGGCCGGCGGGCAATCGGCGCCGATGCCGTCGCCGGCGATCGAGCCCGAAGTCGACCGCTTCGAGGAACCGCCGCCGCCGCCGCGGATGAAGACGACCGAGATCCCGATGCTGATCGGCGCGGGACCGAGCACCATCCAGATGCCCGCGATGCCGCCGCCGGCGTTGGCGCCGACGGGCATGCCGAAGGGCCCCTGGGACCCGGGCCTGTTCTGGAAGCCCGACGACGCGCAGGGCATGGCCGCGCGCCAGCGCGAGACCGCGCGCGTCAACGTCGACCAGCTCGACAAGATGCTGAACGAGGCCGGCGAGATCTCGATTTACCGCTCACGCATCGAGCAGAACACCAGCGCGTTGACCTTCCAGCTCAACGAACTGCAGGGCACCATCGACCGCGTGCGCGAGCACCTGCGCGCGCTCGAGCTCGAGACCGAGACCCAGATCGCCGCGCGCGGCTTCTCCGTCGGCCTCGACGTCAAGGGCGACCAGCGCTCCGACTTCGACCCGCTCGAGATGGACCGCTTCTCGCGCATGCAGGAGCTGTCGCGCACCCTGTCGGAGTCGGTCGGCGACGTCGCGGCGCTGCGCGTGACCATGGACGACCAGCTGTCCGAGGCCGAGACGCTGCTGATGCAGCAGGGCCGCGTGAACACGGAAATCCAGCAGGGCCTGATGGCCACGCTGATGGTGCCGTTCTCCCGCCAGGTGCAGCGCCTGCAGCGCGTGGTGCGCCAGACCGCGCAGGAATCGAGCAAGCAGTGCGACATCGTGTTCGAGGGCATCGAGCAGGAAATGGACCGCAACGTGCTCGAGCGCATGGTGGCGCCGATGGAGCACCTGCTGCGCAATTCCGTGGTGCACGGCATCGAGATGCCGGACAAGCGCAAGGCGGCCAAGAAGGCCGAGATGGGCATCATCAAGGTCGCCCTGCGCCGCGAAGGCACGCAGCTGGCCATCGAAGTACAGGACGACGGCCAGGGCCTCAACTACGACGCGATCCGCAAGACCGCGGTCGAGCGTGGCCTGATGGCCAAGGGCGCCAAGCTGCGCGACCAGGAAGTCGCGATGTTCATCTTCGAGGCCGGCTTCTCGACCGCCAAGGTCGTCACCCAGACCGCCGGCCGCGGCGTCGGCATGGACGTGGTCGCCTCGGAAGTGAAGCAGCTCGGCGGCACGCTCGAGCTGTCCAGCGAGGCGGGCAAGGGCACGCGCTTCATGATCCGCCTGCCGCTGACCCTGGCGATGTCGCAGGCGCTGCTGGTCGGCGTCGGCACCGAGTCCTACGCCATCCCGCTGCCGACCATCGAGAGCATCGCGCGCGTGCAGGTCGAGAAGCTGCCCGACCACATGCGCGAGGACGGCAACCCGTTCGTCTACGGCGGCCAGGAATACAGCGTGCGCACGCTGGCCGACCTGATCGAGACGCCGGGCTACCAGTTTCCGGAAAACGCCAGGTCGTTGCCGGTGGTGCTGGTGCGCCTCGGCGAAGGCCTGACCGGCGCCGACCGCCGCGTGGCGGTGGTCGTGGACCAGCTCTACGGCAACCGCGAAGTCGTGTCGAAGGCCGTCGGCCCGCAGGTCAGCGCGGTGCAGGGCATCAGCGGCGGCACCATCCTGCCGGACGGACGCGTCGTGTTGATCCTCGACGTGCCGGCGCTCGTGACCAACCGAGCCCGCCGCGCTGCCGTCGTGGAAGTGGCACACGACGAAGTGGTGGCAGCGCCGATGGCCGACGAGCGCCAGCTGGTCATGGTGGTGGACGATTCGATCACCATCCGCCGCGTCACCGAGCGCCTGCTGACGCGCGCCGGCTACCGCGTGGTGCTGGCCAAGGA
>JANNLM010000327.1:0-14428 GCA_031396825.1 Gammaproteobacteria bacterium
GGGTCGCGCTTGATGCGGCGGCACACGTCGAAGCCGGACAGGCCCGGCAGCATGACGTCGAGCAGCACCATCGCCACGCGCCCCTGCGCGATCACTTCCAGCGCCTTCTCGCCGCTGTCGGCTTCCACCACCGCATGGCCCTCGGCCGACAGGTAGGTCGACAGCAGCATGCGGTTGTCGGGGTCGTCGTCGACGATCAGGATCGGCGCCGGCAGGAAGCTCATGCGGTCACTTTCACGTTCTGCAGGAAACGGCCCATCTCCTCGACCGCGGCGCCGATGGCGGGGCCGTCGGCTGCCTGCGCGGCGGCTTCGATGCGCGCGCCGATCTCGGACAGCGGCGCCAGCCCGTAGGCGCCGGCCGAGCCGCGCATGTTGTGGCCGAGCTTGCGCAGCGCGGCGAAATCCTTCGCCGCCAGCAGGCCGGCGATGCGCTGCACGTCCTCGCCGCGGTTCTTCAGGTAGCCGGGCACCAGCGGCGCGATCAGCGGATCGACCTGCACCAGGTACGGCGATTGGGGGTTGACGTTGTTATTCATGGCGCTCCCGCGCCCACTCTAACGCGACTATTCCACCGTGACCGATTTTGCGAGGTTGCGGGGCTGGTCGACGTCGGTGCCGCGCAGCACGGCCGTGTGGTAGGCCAGCAGTTGCAGCGGGATGGTGTAGACCAGCGGCTCCTGCAGCGGCTCGATGTGATCCGGCATGCGGATCACCTCGACGCCCTCGGCAGGCTCGATGCCGGACTCCGGGTCGGCGAACACGTACAGCCGGCCGCCGCGCGCGCGCACTTCCTGCAGGTTGCTCTTGAGCTTCTCCAGCAGCGCGTTGTTCGGCGCCACCGCCACCACCGGCATGTCGTCGTCCACCAGCGCCAGCGGCCCGTGCTTGAGCTCGCCGGCCGGGTAGGCCTCGGCGTGGATGTACGAGATCTCCTTGAGCTTCAGCGCGCCCTCCATCGCCACCGGCCAGCTCGGCCCGCGGCCCAGGAACAGCGCGTGGTGCTTGTCGGCGAACTGCTTCGCCCACTGCTTGACCGCCGGCTCGAGCTTGAGCGTGTGCTCGACCATCGACGGCACGTGCATCAGCTGGCGCGTCGACGCCGCCAGCACCTTGGGATTGACGCCCTGGTGGCGCGCCAGCGCCAGTCCGAGCAGGCCGAGCGCGGCGAGCTGCGTGGTGAAGGCCTTGGTCGAGGCGACGCCGATCTCGGGGCCGGCGCGCGTCATCAGCACCAGGTCGGCCTCGCGCACGATGGACGACTCCGGCACGTTGCAGATCGCCAGCGTCGCCACGTAACCGAGCTTCTTCGCCTCGCGCAACGCCGCCAGCGTGTCGGCGGTCTCGCCGGATTGCGAGATGACGATGAACAGCGTGTCGGGGCGCACCACCGGGCGGCGGTAGCGGTACTCGCTGGCCACTTCGACCGTGCACGGCAGGCCGGCGCCCTGCTCGAGGTAATAGCGCGCGATCAGTCCGGCGTGGAAGCTGGTGCCGCAGGCGACGATGTGCGTGGCTTTCACCCGGGCAAACACCTGCGCTGCCTGCGGCCCGAACACGGCGTCGAGCACGTGGCCGTTGGCGATGCGCTCGCTCAGGGTGTCGGCGATCGCGCGCGGCTGCTCGAAGATCTCCTTCTGCATGTAGTGCGCGAAGCGGCCCTTCTCCACGGCGTCGGCCGACAGCGACGACTCGTGCACCTTGCGCTCGACCGGCTTGCCGGCGGCGTCGAAGATCGCGATGCGCTCGCGCCGGATGTCGGCGACGTCGCCCTCCTCGAGGAACTGGAAGCGGCGCGTCACCGGCAGCAGCGCCTGCACGTCGGAGGCGACGAAGTTCTCGCCGCTCGCGCCCAGGCCGACCACCAGCGGACTGGCGATGCGCGCCACCACGATGCGGTCGGGCTGCTGGGCGTCGAACACGACGATGGCGTAGGCGCCCTCGAGCTGCTTCACCGCCTGCTGCACCGCCGCGGTCAGGTCGAGCCCCTGCTTGACGCAGTCGTGCACCAGGTGGGCGATGACCTCGGTGTCGGTCTCGGAGGTGAAGGCGTAGCCCTTCTTGACCAGCGCGGCCTTGAGCTCGACGTAGTTCTCGATGATGCCGTTGTGGATCAGCGCGATGCGCCCCCCCGACACGTGCGGGTGGGCGTTGGCCTCGGTCACGCCGCCGTGCGTGGCCCAGCGCGAGTGCGCGATGCCGAGCGGGCCGGCGGCGGGCTCGCCCGCCAGGCGGTCGACGAGCTTGGCGATCTTGCCGACCGCGCGGCGCACCTGCATCCCGCCCGCGCCGGAGACGGCGACACCGGTGGAGTCATAGCCGCGGTACTGCAGCCGGCGCAGGCCTTCGATCAGGACCGGCATGATGTCGCGATTGGCGATGGCGCCGACGATTCCGCACATGGCAACGGCAATCCGGGGATGGAGCCGGATTCTATTTCAAGCGCCGATTGGCCGTCAGGAGGAGTAGCCCGCCCGGATCCTGCCCAACTCAACCGTGGTCTCCTGCCGCACGCTGTCGATCTGGCCGAGCAGCGCCGGGGCGCCTTCCAGGCTGCCGGACTGGCCGAGGTGCTCCAGCTTCAGCGAGTACCCCGATACCACCCGAATTCCCAGGGTATCCGCCGCGGCCTTCAGCGAATGCGCAGCCTTGCGCAGGGTAAGCGCGTCCTTCTGGTCCAGGGCACCGCGCACTGCGTCAACCATCGTCGGCCAGTTGGTGACGAAGGTATCGATCAGCTGCACGATGCTGGAAGGCCCGATCACGTCGGCGAAACGCTTGATCACCGGCGCTTCCACCAGCGCCCAATTCTCGCTGCTGAGCTTGGCGCCGAGCACGTGGATCGAAATCGGCTTGGAGATGTAATCGTCCATCCCCGCAGCCAGGCATGCTTCGCGGTCGCCCTTGAGCGCACGCGCCGTCAATGCCACGATCCTCGGGCCACTGCCCGCGGGCCAGCGCTCGCGGATGCGGCGCGTCGCCTCGAACCCGTCCACGCCCGGGAGCTGAACGTCGAGCAGCACGACGTCGCTGCGCTCGCGCGCCAGCGCCTCCATGGCCTCGTGGAAGTTGCGCACCCAGGTCACCCGGTAACCGAGCCGCTCGAGCATCATCTGGGCGATCGCGGCATCGGTCGGGTGATCTACGACCAGCAGGACCCGCTCGGGCCGCGTCGGCGGCGCCGCAGCGCGGTTCTCGGCCGTGCGCCGCCGGGTGATTTCGCTCAGGTCGTCCGGCGGCAGGTTGTCCCAGTGCGATCCCGCCGCGGAACGTCGCGGCGCGGATTCGTTCTGCTTCAGGGCCTCGAGCAGCTCGCGGCGGTTCACCAGCAGGATCCGGCTATCCGTCGTGGCCCGTGCCCGGTGCGGGCTGGGCGCCATGTACGGCAACGGCTGCGCCTGCTGCTCCTCCGCCGGGCCGATGGCCTGCACCGACCTGCGCAGGCGGTCGGCAAGCTCCACGGACCCTTCGATGACATAGAAATAGTCCTCGGGGCTGTCGTCGATGTCGAACAGCATCTCCCCGCAGCGGTAGGGCCTGATGCGCAGATTCGACATCAACCCATCGATCAAGTCCTTTCGCAACTGGTTGAGCGGGTAGATCTGCTTCAACTGCTGGCTCGTGATGTTGTTCATTTCGAACTCGATCGTTTTCATCGGATGGCGGTTCATGTTCATGCGGCCAGCGCGCGGACGTTGCGGACGCCCCGCAGCGCGTTGAGGAGGCCGTCGATCATGGCCGACACGCCGTCGACCTCCGCTACCGGCTGCGCCAGCCGCCCTGTTTCGGCGCCGCTTTCGAGCTGCTGCAGCCGGGCGCAAAGCTCCGTGGCACCCACGTAGGCGCAATCCGACCTCAGCTGGTGCGCGACATGCCTCACGCCCGAAAGGTTGCCGCTGGCGGCAGCGGTGCGCAGTTGCCTGCGCATCGCCGGGACCGATCCCAGGATGGTGTCGATGATCATGACCACGTTTTCCGCACCGATCGCGTCGTCGAGGGCGGCCAGCGCGCGGGCGTCCAGCGCAACTTCCGGGTATGCCGCATTGGAGGGATTCACGTCAGCGCGCCGCCAACGCCGCCCAGGCCGGCGTCTCGCCGGTCCAGTTGCGGTCCACGAGCTTTACGAATTCGGCGTAAGGCGCGACGCCACCCGTGAGGGCCGGCGCCAGAACGTGGCCGTTGTCCAGCACGACACGGGCACCGGTGGCGCTGGTCACCATCAGCGACACGTGGCAAACAGCGCGGCCGTTCTCGACCGGCGGATTGGCATTGCAGGAGTACAGTTCGGTGACCTGGTAGTCCGGGTAGGCCGCGAATTGGCGGCTCACCTGGGCGACGTGATCGGTGCAGGCCAGGGGCCGTCCGCCCGCGAGCCGCAGCACGTCCTCGTTGACCGCGCGCGCGATGACCTCGAGACCCTCGGCGCCGAAGTTCAATTCAGCGCACCAGGCGGAGAGCGCCGGCGTTTCGCCACCGAACGTGCAGTAGCCCTTCGAAGGCCGCCAGCCGGCCTCGAAGCTCGCGTCCAGGCGCTGCAGGTGGCGGTCAGTCGCGCACGCCGTGCCGATCATGGCCAGCAGCGCAAGGACCAGGCATTTCAGCGCACGAGCCGGCGGCGGGACAGTGGATGAGCGGTTGCGGCGACTTGCATCGGTCGGAAAGTTCATCAAGATCTCTCGCGCTTTGGTTGGTGCTGCCATTGAAGGAGCAGCGTCCATGCCAAGCCAGGTGCGTGAGCTAACCTATTGATATAACAGCGTCTTTGATGCAGAACTGGGAGTCGGAGGCGGCGCTGGCGCCACAGCTATGGAACCCATCCCATGTCCACCGCGCCTCACTCAGTTGGAGACGGCTCGCGCGCTGATCAGATCGATGTCGCCGCTCAGCACCTTGCGCAGAGCGTCCTGCTTGAGCAAGCGCATTCCGCCGGCGCGCGCTGCTTCCACGAGTTCCGGCGCCGTTGCACGCGCGAAGATCAACTCCTTGACCCGTGGGCTGGCCATCAGCAACTCGTAAACCCCGAGGCGGCCCTGGTAGCCGTGCTTGCAGTGGTGACAGCCGCGCGCTGTGTACAGGTTCAGGCGGCGGCCGAACTCCGCGCCCCACTCCTTCACCACCGCCGCGGGATCGAGATCCGTTCCGCCGCAATACTCGTTCGCCAGTTCCGTCAGCTCCATTTCGCTGGCCAGGTGGGAACGCTTGCAGTGGGTGCACAGCTTGCGTGCCAGGCGCTGGGACAGTACACCGAGCAGTGCATCGCCGAAATTGAAAGGGTCCATGCCGAGATTGAGCAACCGCGTAACGCTTTCCGCCGCGCTGTTGGTGTGCAGCGTTGACAGCACCAGGTGGCCGGTCAGCGAGGCCTCGATGCCGACTTTCGTGGTTTCGGCGTCGCGCATTTCCCCGACCATGATCACGTCCGGGTCGGCGCGCAGGAAGGAGCGCATGGCGGCGGCAAAAGTCCAGTCGATTTTCGGATTGACCTGCACCTGGCGCAGGCCGGGCTGGGTGATCTCGATCGGGTCTTCCGCAGTCCAGATCTTCAGGTCGGGAGTGTTGATGTGGTGGAGCAACGAGTGCAGCGTGGTGGTCTTGCCCGACCCGGTCGGACCGCAGACCAGCAACAGGCCGTAGCTGCGAGCCACCAGTGTCTTCAGCGCTGCCAGATCCGTGCCGGAAAAACCCAGCCCGTCGAGGGGCGCCGGCGCCACTCCGCCGGTCAGGCGCATCACCACATCCTCCTGGTTGTCCGAGGTCGGGATGATCGCTATGCGCAGTTCGATCGCCACGGCGCCGAACCGCCCGAAATCGATCTTGCCGTCCTGGGCCAGCCGGCGCTCCGAAATGTCCAGCCCGGCCATGATCTTGAGGCGCGACACCACGGCATTGCGGTACGCCGGCTGCAGTTCCAGGTAGTTCACGAGGTCGCCATCCTTGCGGAAGCGGATGCGCGTGTTGCGGCTGTGGTCGGTTTCGATGTGGATGTCGGAGGCGCCCTGCGCGTGCGCATCGACGATGATCTTGTTGACCAGCCGGACCAGGGTGCTGTCCGTGACGCTGGCCTCGGGCTGGCGCGCGGCACCGCCGGAGCCGTGCTTCGGCGCTTCCGTGTGCAGCTGGCTCGCCAGTTCCTCGATCCTGACTTGCGAATCGCGCCGCCCCGAACTCCCGTGTCCCGCGGCCCCGCCGGCGGACCGGGCCCCGACCAGGTACTCCCTGGCGAGACGCGCCCGGATGTCGTCGGGGTTGCCAATCACCGGAATGATGGCCAGGCCGCTGGCGAACCGCAGGTCCTGCTCGAAGTCGAACAGCAGCGGGTTTTCCACCGCAACCACCAGGCCTTCCTTGGTGCGCAGCAGCGGCAGCGCCTGATGGCGGATGGCGAGCGTCCCATTCAGCAAGTCCAGCACCGACGGCTCGATCGCGAACTCGCGCACGTTGACATGCGGGATTCCAAGCTTGTCCGACAGGGCCATCTGGATGTTGCGGGCCGACACGACTCCCATCGAAATCAGGATGTCGCCCAGGCGCCGCTGCCGGTTGCTGGCCTGGATGCCCAGGGCATGCTCGAGGTCCTCGGAGCTGATGAGCCCGGCTTCAACCAGCAGCTCGCCCAGCTTCACGTTGGGCCGACGATTCTGCTCCTGCAGCGCGCGGGTCAATTGGTCCGCCGAAACGACCGAGCGCTCGGTCAGAAATTCGCCCAGGCGCTCGTCCCGTTCGCGGGCCTGCTGGTTCAGGGCGCTGGTCAACGCTGCGGGCTCCACCAGGCCGTTGTCCTTCAGGGCGTCGCCCAGCAAGGGGCCGATCTGCACGTCCCTGATCTGCCGCTTCGGAATGAAGCAGCTGACGGTCAGGCGCGGATCGTCCTCCACCAGGAACAGGAACAGACCGTGGCTGCCGTTCAGAAAACCGCGCGTCCTTCCGGCCATGTTGTTGCCGTCCCGGAAGGCAACCGTAAACGGCTTTTCGTCCGCAACATTCAGCGCGCCGGCGCCGATCTCGCCGAGCGCGATCCGGTCCGGGACAAACGCCAGCGGCACTTGCAGCCGGATGCTTCGCACCTCTTCGAGGGCGACCTGGCGCAACCCCTCCTTGCCCGATTCGCGCAGATTCACGGAACTTGCATCCGATTCGATGGACACCAGTTCGCCGGTCATGCTCCGCCCATCGACGAACTCCAGCGTGCACTCGCGCCCGCGTCCGGCCAGCGGCGCCGGCGATGCCTGAAAGAGGGGTGGCGTGGGCCACTGAAAGAGGATCGCGGTGCGGCTCTGGGGAACAGCCGCCGGCATCGGCAGCGCGGGGAGCTGTTCGGTGACGGGGCCTGACGGGAGTGTCCCGAACGGACTGGAACGAACAGTGGACATTTTGATTCTCCGAGAGGGGTTCAGGCGGCCTGGGCAATGCCGCGCTGGAGCATCCAGGCTTCAAGTTGGGCAGCCGGCAGTGGCTTGCTCAGGTGGAAGCCCTGGGCCTGGTCAAAACCCAGTTTTCCCAGGAGCCGCTGGCACGCGGCGTTCTCCACGCCTTCGGCGACAGTTTTCAGGCCGAATTCCCGGGCCAGCATGGCGGTGGCGCGGGCAATGGACTGGCCGTGTGCGTCGGGCAGGTCCAGGACGAAGCTCTTGTCGAGCTTGATTTCATCCACCGGCAGGCTGTGCAGGTGCGCGAACGAGGCCTGGCCGGTTCCGAAATCGTCGAGCGAAATGCGCACGCCGTGCCGGCGCAGCTCGCCCAGGACCTGCGCCGTCCGCTTGGGATTGTGCATCGCCGTGGTTTCGGTGATTTCCAGCGTCAGGCTGCTCGCCGGCACGCCGTGGACCTCGAGCGCACGCAGCACGCGGGTCTGGAAGGACGCTTCAGCCAGGTCGCCCTGCGAGACATTGATGGCGACGTTCAGGTTCAGACCCCGGTCCTGCCAGCGGCGCGCCTGCCGCAGCGCTTCGTTCAGCACCCAACAGGTGACCAGCTGGATCAGGCCGGTGCGCTCGGCGGTCGGGATGAACGCATCCGGCGGCACCAGGCCCCGTTGCGGATGCCGCCAGCGCACCAGTGCTTCCACCGCCTCCACGCGGCCGCTGTGCAGATCGAGCTTGGGCTGGTACCACAGCTCCAGCTGGTCGCGCGCTACGGCCTGGCGCAACTCCGCCACCAGCGTCAGGCGCTCCAGGCTGAACGGGTCCAGTTCCGCGCTGTAGCTCACGTACGGCACTTGCAGCGCGCGCGCGTGGTGCTGCGCCACGCTGGCCCGGCGCAGCAGCTCGCCGCCAAGCAGGGCATCGTCGGGGCAAAGGGCCGCGCCGAGGCAGAGCGTCACTTCGACGGGAATGCCGTCCACGATGATCGGCGCGGACAGCGTTTTCATCAGCGCCTGCGCCGTGCGCAGCAGGTGCTGCGCACCGTCGAGCCGGGGCAACAGCACGCCGAATTGCGCCGCGCCGAAGCGCGCGCTGACGATCTCCGTGCCCGCGACTGCGGCCTTCAAGCGCGCGGCGGCTTCACACAGCAGCTGATCGCCGCCGGCGGCGCCCAGCGTGTCGTTGACCTCCCGGAAATTGCCGAGCCCCAGGATCAGCACGCCCACCGAATGGCCGCCGCTGACGGCGTCCACCACGGCGCGTTCCAGTTGCTGCTGGAAGCTGGTGCGGTTCGCAAGCCCGGTCAGCGAGTCGGTATACGCCATCAGCTGCAACAGTTGCTCGTTGCGCTGTTGTTCGGTCACGTCGCGGATGATGCTCACGTAGCGGTTGGGGCGCGTCCGGTGCCCGCTGAAATGCCCCTGGCGCACGCTGCCGTCCGCGTGCAGAAACGGAAAATCGTTCTCGCAGCGCCCGGTCTCGACATAGCGGCGGAGATCTCCGGCCAGTCGTGCACGCTCCTGCGGTGGCACGAAGTCGGCCAGCGGTTTGCCACGGACCTCCTCCAGCGTGTATCCCGTCATGCTCGCCAGCGCCGGATTGGCGTCCACGATGTTGAAATCGCCATCCGTCACCACCACGGTATCGGCGATGCCCTCGAAGATGCCGCGGTAATTCAGGTGCTCCTGTTCCAGCCGCGCGCTCACCCGGCGGTCGTGCTCCGCGACCAGCGACTCATCGTCCGCCGACGTCAGCCGCGTTTCGGGATGCTGCAACACGCTCCGGACTGCGCGCGCGATGCCCTCGGGCCCCTCGGCACGGGACACAAACAGGTTCGCGCCGCAGCGTGCCGCGTGGTGCAGGTCCAACCGGTCGCCATAAAGGCCGCTGAGCAGCACGACGGGGACGGACGCGGTCAACGGATCCCGGCGCAACGCCTGGCACAGCTGGAATCCGTCGGTATCCGGCATCATCACATCGCTGAGCACCATGTCGGGTGCCTCGCGCCGCGCTGCATCCAGCGCTTCGCTCGCGTTGCCCGCCACGGTGACGAGGTAGCCGGCGTTCTCGAGTTGCTGGCGCCCGCACTCGAGCAGCAGCGGGTCGTCGTCCACCACCAGGATGCGCGCGGCGGCAGCGCGGGCCGGCGCCGGAAGCATCGAGGGGCTAAGGCAGGGGTCCACGGCGGGCCTCACTCGTGGCAAGCGTGCTGAATGGAAGCGCCACCGGACCCGGAACCGGGGCGGCGCCCGCCGCCGGATCGCCCAGAAAACGATTGACCTGCTGGCAGAATTCCCTGGGCGACATCGGCTTGCCGATGAATCCGCTGAAACCCAGCTTCTCGAGCTGTGTGCGGTGCGGCGAGTCGTAGGCCGACATCGCAATGACCGGCATGGCGGTTGTCCCCGCCACCGAGCGCAGCGCCTTGATGAACGCCACTCCGTCCATCCCTGGCATGCGCAAGTCCACCAGAATCGCATCGGGGGTCCAGCCGCCGAGAATTTGCAGTGCCCCGACGGCGCCCGACACCGCGCGAACGTTGAATCCGCCCAACTGCAGGGTCAGCTCCGCAATGCGAAGGTTGATGGCGTTGTCGTCAATGAGCAGAATCGCCTTACGCGGCACTGGAGGCTCTCCCGCCAGGGACGAGGAGTTTCTGAGCACGCGCCATGCAGTCGACAATGTGTCCCAGCAATTCCTCCTGCTGCGAATTCACCGGCCCGCCCAACCCCTCGCGCATGAGTTGCGCGAAGCTGGACGTCAGGTAGAGAAAATTGCGGATATCGTGGGCCTGCCGGGTGGGCGCCGGACCTGTGGTGAGATCCATCATCGCGGAGCGCCGCGGGTCGTGAATGAGAATATTCGGGGCGATGCACTCGGTCTGGCGCAGGGAGGTCTCTGCCGAAGTGGCCAGGCGCAGGTTCATGGGCGGCTCCCCGCATACAAGGTCGCCGTGGGGTTGGCCGCCAGCCAGGAGACGTGCTCGAGGCTCACCACCTGGTACGGCTCGGTGCCGGGCTCGGTGCCGATCCAGTCGCGAAACTCCGCCAAGGTCATGACGTCGCCGGGATAGCGCAGCGCGCCGTTGTCCAGAACGAAATCTCCGTCAGGCGTATGCACCAGCGCCGAGGCGTGGCAGTCCTTGATGAAGTCGGGGCACGACAACACCGCCTCCATGGGGTAGCGGCCTGCCAGCCGTTGGGCGGCGGCCAGGACGTGGGCCTTGCAGTCCCCCGCTGTCTTCTGGTTGGCGGCGTGCAGCACGCCCTGGATGCCGAAGTTGGCCTCGGCGCAGATTGCGCCCTCGGCTTCGGTGGCGCCCCCGAACATGCAGGACGCACCGCCGGTTTTCATGGTCGTGCAGCCGGACAGGCTGAGGGCGGCGGCGGCGAGAGTGACGCACACTAGGTTGGACATGGTGGTCTCGGGTTGGAGGACTCACCGGATACAGACCCACGGGTCGTGCCAGCCCGGCGGTCCGCATAACACGCTGATTCAGCAGGTGTCTTCAAACGCGGTTCGGCGCGGACAAGGCGCCGGCGCCATCGCTCCGGCGCGGTCGCCATGGCGATGCCGGCGGCGTCCAGCCGTGAGCGCGGCGGCTACTTCGACCTCGGCAGGAACGACTCCACCAGGGCGACGAACGTTTCCGCTTCGATCGGCTTTTCGATGTACTCGTCAAAGCCGCCGGCCAGCCCCCGTGCGCGGTCGCCGCGCATCGCGAGCGCGGTCACTGCCACCAGTGGCAGGGCGTGCAGGCTGGCATCGGCGCGCACGGCCTCCGCAATCTGGTAACCGGACAACTTCGGCAACTGGATATCGCACAGCACGATATCCGGCCGTTGGCGCCGCATCGCGTCCAGTCCCGATTGCCCGTCGCGGCAGCCCTCGACGCTGTGGCCGGAAGCCGTCAGCAGATAGCTCATCAGGTTCAAATTGGGAGCGTTGTCTTCAATGATCAGGATGCGTGCCATCGCTTCACTCCTGCGGCAGCGTGAGCCAGAACCGGCTGCCACGGCCCAGTTGGCTGTCGAAGTCGATCGTGCCGCCCATCAACTGCGCGAGCCGCCGTGACAGGTGCAAACCCAGGCCGGTGCCCTCGCGATCGGTGCTTTCCATCTGCGAGAAGGCCTGGAACAGCCTGGCCTTGTATCCGGGCTGGATCCCGATGCCGGTATCGGTGACGCTGAATTCCAGCTGGCGCTGCTGGGGCAGTTCCTTGAGCTCGATCGTGACCGACCCGCTGTCGGTGAACTTGATGGCGTTGTTGCACAGGTTGAGCAGGATCTGATGCAGCGCGCGACGGTCCGCGGTGACCCGGACTTCCTTTTGCGGCAGCCGCAGCAGCAGGTCCAGCTTCTTGAGCTCCGCCATGGGGCGCAAGCTCGCGATGGTGTCCTGGGCGACTTGCTGGCACGAGAAGGATTCCGGCACGAGGTCGATCTTGCCGGATTCGATCTTGCTCAGGTCAAGCAGGTCATTGATCAGCGACAGCAGGTGCCGCGCGCTGGTCTTGACGACGGTCAGCTGCTCTTCCTGCACGGAGTTGAGCACGCCCGGAAGCTTCATCAGAAGTGTGCTGGTGAAGCCGATGATGGCATTGAGCGGCGTACGCAGCTCGTGGCTCATGTTGGCCAGGAACATGTTCTTGGCCCGCATGGCCTGTTCCAGGTCGAGGTTTCGCATTTCCAGGTCGCCGCGGGCCTGCTGCAGCGCGCCGTCGCTCGTCTGGATCTGGCGCAACATTTCGTTGAACCCGTCTATCAATTGCCCCAGTTCGTCCGCGCCACGCTTCTTCGCGCGTATCGAATAGTCCCGGTTGCTCGCCACGGTCGCGGCGACGTGGGCCAGATGCGCGATGGGCTCCACGATGACCCGATGCAGCTTGGTGACCAGCAGGAAAGCGGCGCTGGAAGCAACCAGCATCACC
The DNA here is from genome assembly GCA_031396825.1 of Gammaproteobacteria bacterium. Lineage (GTDB taxonomy): Bacteria > Pseudomonadota > Gammaproteobacteria > Nevskiales > Nevskiaceae > JACPFV01. The sequence goes on from JANNLM010000327.1 coordinate 12,291, forward strand.
ACCAGCGTGACGAGGGCATAGAGGAGCATCCGCTCGCGCATCTCCTTCAGGCTGGAGCGGATGAAGATCGTCCCCATCCTTTCGCCACCCACCGTTATCGTGTCGAATACATTCAGCGAGCCGCCGCCAAATCCCACGTCGTCCGCCGCCATCGGCGGTGGAACGAACGCGAGTCCGCCGGGGAGTTCGCTCCCGCGATAGGTGACGAATACCCTGCCGTCCTTGTCGTAGAGGGCGGCTCCAATGACATGAGGCTTCGCCTTCAGCGACTGCAGGGTCAGTTCGGCGGAGGCGGGAACGTCGAAGGCCAATGCGGCCGAACTGTTGTCTCCCAACACCTGCGCGGTCGCCACCAGATCGTCAACCAGTGTTGCCCTGAACAGGCGGTACTCAAAGGTCAGGAAGGTTGCACAGGCCACCAGCAACGCGACGCCAATGGCCAGCATGCTGATGATCGTCAGCTTGCGCTTGATTGCAGTGTCGCGAAGGGCGCGCATGGCGTGCGGGACGTTACGGCGTTCGCGTGACGCTTATCGCCAGTTTCTGCAACTGGTCGCTGAGCTTCAATCCGGCCTGCCCCGCCTTGCCCATGTTGATGTTGAAGCGGACCTTGTCGCCGACCCTCATGAAAACGATCATCCCGTCCTGCGTCCCGGCCTCCCCCAGATCCGCCACCGTGAGAACGGCGTTTTGCTGGAGAACCTCCATGACCTGGCGCCACAGCGCTCCTCCCTCGCCACAGACGTAGACCATATGGGCGGAGGTCGATTCCAGGGCGGTGGTGAACGTCTTGACCGCGATCTCCCGCCCGCGGATGGTTCGACCCCTGGTGATTTTCTCCAGCACCGCGCCGAACCCGTCGGTGCAGTAAACGCCGATGACGATGGGCCCACCCGCCGTCGGGAAACTTTGCGCCGGCCATTCGACAAACTTGGCGAAGTTGTACAGGAACGCGGCCTTGATCTGATATTCCTTCGACACCGCTTCCGCTTCCGCCACCGCCTTTTGCGGGACCAGCAGCGACCAGACGGCGAGCGACAGCGTCAGGCCGAGAAGGCTGGCGGTCCGCCTGGCTAGAAACGCCACGTGAGTTTCCCGTAGAGTCCCCGCGGCACCTCGGAAGTCACCGTAAAGAACGCCGCGTCCTGTTCCGGATGCTGGGCGTCCAGGAGATTCTGTCCGGTCAGCGACAGTTCCAGGCGCTCGATGGGCCGGTACGAGATCCGCAGGTCGGCGCTGACATAGGATGGCACCGCCAGGATGGAGCCGACCTGGCGCAGGTGCGCCCCCAGCTCCGCGCGCGGCGCGAAGTCCCAGGACAGACGCAGGCTCGCCTGATTGCGCGGGGAACTCTCATCATCCGCCTCTGCCTGCCCCGCCTTGCGCATGCGCGCAACCAGCAGCGAGTAGCTCGCAATCAGTCGCAGTGAATTCACCGGTGTCAGGGTGGCGGCGATTTCGCCGCCCCAGGAACGGCCGCTGGCGTCGTTCGACGGCGGAGTTTCCGCCGCGCCGACGGGCGTCCCTGGAACAAACCGCGTGGGAGCTCCATACGTGATCAAACGGCTGTAATCGTTGTAGAACGTAGCCAGGTCAAGGCTCAGGCGCGGTACCGGCTCGATCCGGTAGCCCAGCTCGTAAGCCCACAGGACCTCGGAGTCCACCGAGGAGTTGCCGACGACCGTCGGTACATATTGCGTCCCGCCGGGCCCGGTAAAGGGGGCTCCCACCACGACAGCGATCGCGTCGGGACTCTCGGCCACATTGGGTGTGCGCACGGCGCGCGCGACCGCCGCCCACAGGGTCTGGTGTCGTGACGGCGTAAAGGCCGCGCGGACTCCGGGCTGAAACTCGAAGCCGGTGAAATCGTTGTGCTCGATCTTGATTCCCGCCGTCAGCGTGAGCCGGTCGGGTACCGCCCGGTACTCGTCCTGCACGAAGGCGCTGAACAGGTCCAGATTGAGCTTGCCGTCGCGGACCTGGATCAGCGGATTGGTCTGCCGCAGCGCGATGTCGGTGAAACGGTACCCCAGGCCCCAGATCAGATCGTTGGCGTCGCCCAGCCGGAAGGTCTGCTGAAAGCTGAAGTCGCCGGTCTGCACCGTGTCGTGGACGCGTTCATCTTCGTTGCGATGGGT
>JANNLM010000350.1:0-6030 GCA_031396825.1 Gammaproteobacteria bacterium
AGCGCGCCCTTGGACAGCTTCGCCGCCTTGCCGATGGCGCCGATCGAGACGCCCTCGTAGCCGTAGCGGCCGAACAGCGCGAAGGCCTGCTCGCGCAGCGCCTGCGGGGCGTCGAACTGCTCGTGCGCGGGCTTGCGCGGCAAGCTCAGTTCTTCATCAGCCGGTAAACCGTGGCGGCGTTCACCGGGTCGGGCGTGACCATGGTGAACAGCGAGCTCAGCCAGTTCAGGAAGCCCGGCACCACGCTGTAGCGGCCCTTGAGCATGGCCTTGACGCCGATGGCGGCGACGTCGCTGCTGGTCATCATCATCATGCGCTGGTAAGCCGTCGGTTTCTGGCCGCTGACCTGCAGGAATTCGGTGGCGGTGATGCCGGGCGAGATGACCGTGCTGCTGACGCCGCTGCCGCGCAGCTCGAAGTTCAGCGCCTGGCTGAACGAGCGCACGTAGCTCTTGGCGGCGGAGTAGGCGGCGTAGGTCGGCGAGGGCTGGTAGGCGCCGATCGAGGCGACCTGCAGCATGCGGCCCCAGCCGCGCTTGACCATGGCGCGCGCGAACAGCTTGGTCAGGTGCGTCAGCGCGACGATGTCGAGCATCAGCATCTGGCGCGTCTTGTCCCAGGGAATCTCCAGCTCCATGCCGTACACGCCGAAGCCGGCGTTGTTGACCAGGAGGTCGACGCCGACCTGCTGCGCCTTGAGCGTGTCGTACAGCATCTGCGGCGCGGCCGGGTCGCCGAGGTCCACGGTCATGACGATGGCGGTGACGCCGAACTGCGCCTGCAGCTCGGCCTGCAGCTTCTTCAGCAGCTCCTCGCGCCGCGCCACCAGCACCAGGCGGCAGCCACGGCGGGCGAGTTCGCGCGCGAAGTCCACGCCGAGGCCGCTCGAGGCGCCGGTGACCAGCGCGGTTTTTCCCTGCAGGGAACCGTCGTGCATAAAAAGAATCCCGCCGTTGTTTGGAGCCCCGGCGGGATTCTACACGCGACCTGTGCGGGTCAGGTCTCGAGTTTCTTGAACTCCCGGCGCAGTTCGAACTCTCCGTCGGTGACGCACTCTTCGATGCCCCGCAGCCTGGCATCGAGCCGCTCGAAGCGCGCCGTCACTTCGGCCATGGACGGCCGGCGCACGGGGCCGGAGCCGGAGCCGTAGGGGCTGTCGCCGCCACCGCCGCTGGAATGGCCGCCCGACGACGGCAGGTCGCCCTCGATCGGGTCCAGGGCGTACCAGAGCACGCAGTAGATGATGACGATCGGGAAGAAGCCCGAGAACACGAAGGCGATGACCAGTCCCGCGCGCAGCAGCTTGACGTTCCAGTCGAAGTACTCCGCGATGCCGGCGCACACCCCGGCGATGACGCCGCGTTGCGGGATCCGGCGCAGGCCGGAAAAATTGCGCGCTCTCATCCGGGTCTCCGTTGCTGGGCCTGCTTCCAGCCCGGCACCTCGTGCTCGAGCAGGGTCTCGATGGCGTCGATGCGGCGCTCCAGGCGCTCGGCGATGTCCACCAGCCGGGCATTCATGGTCGGGTCACCGGCGGCACGCGCCGCGATTTCCCGGTTGCGCGTCAGGTAGTGCAGCACCATCCCTGGCAGCACGACGAAGATCGAAATGATGGCAAGTGCTGGCGCTAACTCTTCCACTGAGGGCCCCCGAGTTGGTCCTGATACTCATTCTATTTCTTGTCGACGCCGCTCACAGGCCGGGACTTGCCCAGCTTGCTCTTCAGGGCCTCCATCTCGGCGTCGAGCTTTTCGCCCTGTTCCAGCTCCGCGAACTGCTCCTTGAGCGAGCGCACCTGGCCGAGGTCGTAGGACTCCAGCTGGGCCTCGAGGCCATCGATCTTCGCCTCGTACTTTTCGAACTTGACCATGGCGTTTTCCATGCGCCCGTCATGGATCTGGCGCTTGACCTTGAGGCGCGAGTCGGCGGACTGGGCGCGCAGGATGATGGCCTTCTGGCGCTGCTTGGCGTCGGCCAGCTTGGCCTTCAGCTTGCCGGTGTCCTCGTCGAGCTTGGCGATCTCGGTTTCCACGTGCTTCAGCTCTTTCTCGTGGTCGCCGATGTTGTCCGCCGAGCGCTGCTTGGCGGCGAGGGCGGCGCGGGCCAGGTCCTCGCGGTCCTTGGACAGGGCCAGCTCGGCCTTGCGCTGCCACTCGGTCACGTCGGTGTGCATGTGGGCGATGTGGCGCTGCAGCTCCTTCTTGCGCGCGAGCGAGCGGACCGAGGTGGAGCGCACCTCGACCAGCGTGTCCTCCATCTCCTGGATGATCAGCCGCACCATCTTCTCCGGATCCTCCGCCTTGTCGAGCATGGCGTTGAGGTTGGCGTTGACGATGTCGGTCATTCTGGAAAAGATGCCCATGGGTGTTTCCTCGGTAAAGAGAAGTGACGTTCGAAGTGGGTTAGAGCCAGCGCAGCGCCACCGGCGTCTTGGCCGGCTCGTCCGCGTCGGTGGATGTGTCGGTGGAGTTGTCGGCGGACGGGTTGGCGGACTTGTCAGCGGATTTGGCGGCCTGGTCGGCGGCCTCGCCCGCGGGTTCGTCGGGGTCGATGCCCGCCGACGGCAGGAACGGCTCGATGGTCTTGAGCGCCGACTGCTGCAGTTCGCGGCGGATCTGGGCGAGGGCCACATTGCCCTGGGCGGCGATGGCCTGGCCGAGCGCCGCAGCCGCGCGGAACGGCAGCCCTTCAGCGGGGATGGCGGCGCCCGAGAAGCTGCTCAGCACCAGGGCGGCGGCGGCGAGGGTGGACTTGGTCATTTGCGTGCTCCGGTGAAACATTGCGGTCTGTGCCCCTATATAGCGAAGCGCGTGCCAAGTCCGCCCATTCTGATAAGGCATTGATAAAAAACGATTTATTTAGATGATGAGGGCGCGTGGCCACAGGCCTGATAACTGATTTAGCCAACCTGTGGTAAAACACGCCAACTATTCGGCGGGAGTCACCGGTGGCTTTGCTGAGGCGTGACCCGGACCCAATCATCGGCCAGGCCGACAATTTCCTGGCCGCGCTCGAGCGCGTTTCGCGCGTGGCGCCGCTGACCAAGCCGGTGCTGATCATCGGCGAGCGCGGCACCGGCAAGGAGCTGATCGCCTCGCGCGTGCACTTCCTGTCGGAGCGCTGGCAACAGCCCTTCATCAAGTTCAACTGCGCCGCGCTCAACGAGGAGCTGCTCGAGTCCGAGCTGTTCGGCCACGTCGCCGGCGCCTTCACCGGCGCGGTGCGCGGGCGCGTGGGGCGCTTCGAACTGGCCGGCGGCGGCACGCTGTTCCTGGACGAGATCGCGTCGATGTCGATGCGCCTGCAGGAGAAGCTGCTGCGCGTGGTCGAATACGGCGAGTTCGAGAAGCTCGGCTCCAGCGAGACCGAGCGCGCCGACGTGCGCCTGGTCGGCGCCGCCAACCAGGACCTGCCGGCGCTGGCGCACCAGGGCAAGTTCCGCGAGGACCTGCTCGATCGCCTGTCGTTCGACGTCGTGACCGTCCCGCCGCTGCGCGAGCGTCGCGGCGACGTCCTGTTGCTGGCGCAGCAGTTCGCCTCGGACATGGCCCGCGAGCTCAAGCACGAGTACTTCGCCGGGTTCTCGCCGGCGTGCGAGCAGCAGATGCAGCAGTACGACTGGCCGGGCAACGTGCGCGAACTGCGCAACGTGGTCGAGCGGGCGGTGTACCGCGCCGAGTCGCCCAAGCGGCCCATCGAGCGCGTCGAGTTCGACCCGTTCACCTCGCCGTATCGGCTGCGCGGTGCGCCGGCCTGGGGTGTAGGAGCGCCTTCAGGCGCGACTGTCGCGGCTGAAGCCGCTCCTACGGGCACGACGACCGGAGCAACGCCGAAATTCCCGCTGGACTTCGAGCAGGCGGTGGGTGAGCACGAAAAGAGCCTGGTCCGCGCCGCGCTGGCCGAAGCGCGCTACAACCAGCGCCGCGCCGCGCAGCACCTGTCGCTGACCTACCACCAGTTCCGCGGCTTGCTGCGCAAGTACAAGCTGCTCGACGAAGCGCGCGGCGAGTAGGCCTCAGGCGGCGCGACGGGCGCGGGCAGCCAGCGGCGGCGAGACCAGCGCCGCGACCAGGATGAGCGGCCAGATGTTGCCGCCCTCGAACGTGTAGGCCTGGAGCAACTCGCGAAAATCGCGGCCCTGTGCGACGCCGATGCCGACCTCGAAGGCGAGCGTGGCCACGAGCCAGAAGACGCCGATCGCCCAGAAGCGCGCGGCGCCCTGCGGCCCGTACCACGGCGTCGCGAGCCAGGCAGCGAGGAAGATGCAGGCGCACAGGATGACGCCGCTGGTGAGCCGCCCGCCAAAGGCGCCGAGCACTGGCGTCAGCACCATCTCCCGCAGCGCGCCGTTGAGTATCGCGACCACCAGGATCGCGGCCCAGACCGCGAGAACCTTTGCCCCGAGCTTCATGGCGCGCTGCGCGATCCCCACTTGCGAACGGCCAGCGCGATCGGGATGCCGACGAACAACGCGTGCGAGGTGAAGCCTTCGAGCAGCCGCAGCCAGTCGTAGGTGAGCTTGAACGGGAAGGCCGAGAGCTTCAGCACGACGAAGTTCATGAAGAGATAGACGCCGACGCCGAACAGCGCGCCGCAGGCGACCGCCTGCGTGGCCAGTAACGGGTAGCGCCGGCTGGCGAGCAGGTAGAGATACGCGGCGACGAACAGGATAAAGAAGTGCGAGGCCAGGCCCAGCAAGGCGCCGGCGGTGCCTAATTTGAACGCTCCCATGCCGAGCCAGCCACTCGCCACCGATTGCAGCGTGGACTCGACGCTGCGCCCATACCCGAGCTGGCGCACGCAGGCATAGACGATGTCGATGAGCGCGGCGGTGCCGCCGCCGACGAGGACGGGTATCAGCCAGCCGGTGGAGCGCGCCGGGGGTGTGGTGGGTTGGTTCATGGGGCTCCTTGTGCGCTCATGCCAGGAGACTCTGTGCAGCCTGGCCATCGTTGCGGTTCAAACTTGAACCTAAGCCTCATCATTTCCCCTGGTGTCCGCGCTGGCGCAGCAACGCGGCTGGTAAGAGCGCACGCCCGTGTTCAGCCGCGCATTCGCGCGCAGCGCGAATGCGTCGGCTGGAACACGTTGTTAGCCGCCACTTTGGTCCAACCGATCAAGTGCGGCGTCATAGAGAAACACTCGGCGCGCCTTATATGTGAACGCAGAGACCTCTTAGAGTAGCTGCTCATGAAAGGCTTCCTTATCCTCAATGTCCACATTCAATGCCGTCTCGGCCCAATTAACGAACACCAAGTCGCTGTAGTCTTTCTGAGCTTCGGCCCTGCAAGTGTTAGCCAGTATGGCCGTGAGCGGGCGAGGGCGCCTTTCTCGACCATCCGCACCGCAACGCCCTTTTCAATCACTTCCCTCTCTTCGCCGTCCTGTGCCTTGCCGTCGCGCGGCTCTTGCATCCAATATGGATACTAGTATAGTATCTAGACATGGCTTCAGTAAACACTCAATTTTCGATCGCCGTCCACGTAATGGCGGCAATCGCACATCACGAGGGAGTCTTCACGTCGGAAGTTCTCGCAGGCAGCGTGAATGCGAACCCGGTTTTCGTTAAGAGAATCCTCGTTAAACTCTCGAAGGCGAAGCTGGCTAAGGCGACTGTTGGTAAGTCGGGTGGTTATGGCCTGGCGCGAAGCCCAAGGAGTATGTCCCTCTTAGACATCTACTCTGCGGTAAACCCTCCAGATGCTTTTGCCATCCATGCCTATCCCAAAACGAAGGAGTGTGTCGTGAGCTGTAACATCAAAGAAGTCATGAGCGACGTGCTGGCTGGCACTCAGGAGGCCGTCCGTAGGGATCTGAGGCAGACGACATTGGCGGACGTGGTGTCGAAAATCAGGGCCAGGTCCGGTTAGCTTTTTTTTGCTCGTAATAGATACTTTTATAGTAGCTGATATTCGCTGAAAGGAACACGATGACTAGACTAAATGGAAAGACCCCTGTGATCACCGGCGGAGCCGCAGCAAAGCGGGGCATGGATGCGCCCACCGCCGTTCTCATCGGGGTGACCGGAGG
>JANNLM010000094.1:0-2467 GCA_031396825.1 Gammaproteobacteria bacterium
CCATCTGCTGGCGCAGGCTGTGCAGCCGGGCGGCCTCGGTCGCGCGGCACTCGTCGGCATAGACCACGATGTCGTCACCATCGGCCTGGGCCGGCCAGAAGCCGACCACGCCGCGCGCCTCGAACCAGTTTTCGGCGATGATCTTTTTCAGCATCGCCTGGGCGTCGGCGAACAGCGAGCGGGCCGCCTCGCCGACGAGCTCGTCCTCGAGGATCTGCGGATAGCGGCCGGTCAGCTCCCAGCTGGCGAAGAAGGGCGTCCAGTCGATGTGTCTGGCGATGTCGGCAAGGTCGTAGGGGCCGAAAGCGCGGGCGCCGGTGAAGCTGGGCTTGGGCGGCGCGTAGTCGCCCTGCCAGTCGATGGCGAAGCGCTTGGCCCGCGCGTCCTCCAGCGTGGCGCGCGGCTTGGACGGGCCCCGGGCGTAGGACTCGCGCACCCGCACATAGTCGCTGCGGGTCTGGGCGATGAAGGCGTCGCGGCTCGCGCGGCAGCTTGCCGGAGGCGGCGTCGGCCAGGAAGCGCGCAAAGCGCGTCGACAGCATGATCGCCAGCAGCACGGTGGTGACGCCGAGCCAGGACAGCAGCGCCTCGCGCAGCAGGTAGCGGTGCAGCACGCCCTGGCGCATCAGCATGCGCAGCCCCGCGCCCGTTCGACAAGCTCAGGGCAGGCTTGCTTGGATTTGCCCGGGGCGTCCGTTACCATGCGCGACCACCCGCGGCCGGCAAAAACGTGAAATTCACGGCGTTTTTCCGCCATTCACGGGATTCGGCCCGATTTTCCTGTTTTTCCACCCGGCACTCCTGACATGCACCACCTCGTCAAAAGCGGCAACCCGGCCAAACAGCGCGCGGGTTGCGTGATCGTCGGCGTCTTCGACCGCCGCGCCCTCAGCGAACCGGCCGCAGCGCTCGACAAGGCCAGCGGTGGCGCCCTCGGCAGCGCACTGCGCCGCGGCGACCTCGACGGCAAGTCCGCAACCACTTTGCTGCTGCACCACGTGCCGAAGCTGTCGGCCGACCGGGTGCTGCTGGTCGGCCTGGGCCGCGAGCGTGATTTCGACGCCGCTGCGTACCGCAAAGCCAGCGCCGCTGCGGCGCGCGCCGTGCGCGCGACAGGCGCGATCGACGCGGTGTCCTATCTTACCCATTTGCCGGTCAAGGGCCGCGAGGTCGCGTGGAACGTGCGCGAAGCTTCGCTGGCGACCCAGGACGAGTTCTACCGCTTCGACGCGTACCGGGGCGAGAAGGCGAAGGAAGACCTGCAACCGCTGCGGCTCGAGCGGCTGACCTTCGACGTGCCGTCGCGCTCCGACCTGCCCGCGGCCGAGGCCGCGCTGGCCGAGGCGCAGGCGGTCGGCGCCGGCGTCGCCTTCACCAAGGACCTCGGCAACACCCCGCCGAACGTGTGCAACCCGACCTGGCTGGCCGAGCAGGCGCGCGCGCTCGCGCGCGAGCACGCATCGGTCAAGGTCAAGGTGCTCGAGCGCGACGACATGAAGAAGCTCGGCATGGGCTCGTTCCTCGCCGTGGCGCAGGGCAGCCACCAGCCGCCCAAGCTGATCGTGCTCGAGTACCTGCACGGCGCGAAGGGCGAGAAGCCCGTCGCGCTGGTCGGCAAGGGCATCACCTTCGACACCGGCGGCATCTCGATCAAGCCGTCCGACAAGATGGACGAAATGAAGTTCGACATGTGCGGCGCGGCCTCGGTGCTCGGCACCTTCAAGGCCGTCGCGCGGCTGAAGCTGAAGGTGAACCTGGTCGGCGTCATCCCGACCTGCGAGAACATGCCGGGCGGCGAGGCCACCCGGCCCGGCGACATCGTCAAGAGCATGGCCGGCATCACCATCGAAATCCTGAACACCGACGCGGAAGGGCGCCTGATCCTGTGCGACGCCCTGACCTACGCCGAGAAGCACTACGAGCCGGCCGTGTGCGTGGACATCGCCACCCTGACCGGTGCGATCGTCATCGCGCTCGGCGCGTTCCCGAGCGGCCTGTTCAGCAACACGCCGGCGCTGGCGCGCGCGCTGCTCGACGCCGGCGACGAGACCGGCGATCGCGCCTGGCAGATGCCGCTGTGGGAGGACTATCAGGCCATGCTGCGCAGCGAGCACGCCGACGTCGCCAACATTTCCGGCGGCCGCGAGGCCGGCGCCATCACCGCCGCGAGCTTCCTGCACCGCTTCACGCGCAAGCTGAAGTGGGCGCACCTCGACGTCGCCGCCACCGCCTGGAAGGGCAAGCGCGCCACCGGCCGGCCGGTGCCGCTGCTGTCGCGCTGGCTGATCGACTACAGCGGCAAGCAGACCGCGAAATGACGCGCGTGGATTTCTACGTCCTGCCGGAGGCTTCCGCCGACGGCCCGCTGCCGACCGCCTGCCGCCTGTGCGAGAAGGCGGCCTCCGCCGGCAAGCGCGTGCACGTGCACGCACCGGACGAGGACGTGGCGCGCGAGTTCGACCGCCTG
>JANNLM010000121.1:0-7103 GCA_031396825.1 Gammaproteobacteria bacterium
CATGGTTTTCACACATTTGCTCCCTAAGCTGGATCCCAGTCGCGGCATGGTGCCGCGCACGACGAACAGGAGATGCAGATGAAGATGAAAGCGTTGATGGCGGCGGTGGTCGCGCTCGGCGTGGCGGGCATCGCCATGGCCGGCGACGGCGAACGCCGCGTGGTCAAGCACAAGGTTCACGGCGGTGCGTCGGTCGAGTTCACGGCCATGCACAACATCATGTCCGAGCTGCTCAGCGCCAAGACCGGCAAGACGCAGGCCGAGATCCAGGCGATGTTCGACAAGGGCGGTCCGCACGAGGTGGCCGAGAAGCTCAACCTCAAGCACGAGGACATGAAGCCGCTGTTCCAGCAGGCCCGCAAGACGCTGATCGACCGGTCGCTGGCCGCCAACCTCATCACTTCCGCGCAGGCCGAAAAGCTGCGCACCGCCAGGATCGAGATGCGCCACAAGCGCATGCACGGCGATGACGAGGACGAGGGCGACGAGGACTGAGCTGCAACCTTTACCGGCCTTCGCGTATCGAAGGCTATGCAGGCATAACAAGTAGCTGCACCCCGAGGTGGGCGAGGGAAACTGGAAATCCCTCGCTCTTTTTTTGCCCGCCGGCTGCAACCCTTCGGCGCCCCCGTGCATCCTCCACCTGTCAACCATCGGGGGCCTGCCATGCGCGCATTTGCTGCATCCATTGTTCTGTTCCTCGTTGCCGGCGCCGCCGGCGCGGCCGAGACCCAGGCCTGGGTCAAGGAGAGCAACGAGAACGCGAAGATCCTGCTCGAGTCGATTGCCAGGTTCGCGCCGGAGTTCGCCTCGCAGCTCGGCGTCGAGGGCTACGACGACCAGGTCACCGACCTCAAGCCGCGGACCTACGAGCGCGGCCAGGAGGCCGGCAGGGAAGCCCTCAAGAAGCTGAAGGCCCGCCTGCAGAAAACCACGGACCCGGCGGTGCGGCAGGACCTGCAGATCATGATCCTCTCGACCGAAGACAACCTGCACAGCAACCAGTTGCAGAACGACCTCACCGTCCCGTACACCTCGGTCTCGCGCCAGGTGTTCTCGGGCATCCGCACGCTGCTCGACCCGCGCGTCTCGAAGGAGCGCCAGGCGCACGCCGTGACGCGCCTGAAGCGTTACGCCGGCCTGACCCCCAAGACCGAGCCGATCACCCATCTCGCCCGCGCCCGCACCGAGGAGAAGCTCGGCAACAAGAAGTTGCTGCGGCCGTTCAAGGGCCAGGTCGAGCAGAACCTCAACGACACGCCGAGCCTGATCAAGGGCCTGCGCGAGCTGTTCGCCAAGAGCGGCCTCGATGGCTGGCAGGAAGCGATGGACATCGTCGACAAGCAGCTCGTCGCGTACGACGCGTGGATGACCGCCACGATCCTGCCGCAGGCGCGCACTGACCACCGCCTGCCGCCGGCGCTGTACGCCGACAACCTCAAGCAGTTCGGCGTGGACATCTCGCCCGAGGAGATGATCCAGCGCGCGCTGGTCGGCTTCAAGGAAATCCAGGGCGAGATGAAGACGCTCGCGCCGCTGGTGGCCAAGGAGCAGAAGATCAAGGCCACCGACTATCGCGACGTGATTCGCGCGCTGAAGGCCAGGCAGGTCACCGGTCCGGCGATCCTGCCGCTGTTCGAGGGGCGCAACGCCAGCCTCGAGGAAATGATCCGGCGCGAGAACGTCGTCACGCTGCCCGAGCGCAAGGCGGTCATCCGCCTCGCCAGCGAGGCCGAGTCCGCCATGCAGCCGGCGCCGAACATGCGCCCGCCGCGGCTGATCGGCAATCAGGGCGAGTACGGCGAGTTCGTGCTGCCGCTGGTCGTGCCGACCAAGGGCGGCGAGGGCCTGCGCATGGACGACTTCACGCACGAAGCCGGCAGCTGGAGCCTGACCGCGCACGAGGCGCGCCCGGGCCACGAGCTGCAGTTCTCGGCGATGGTGGAGAAGGGCATCTCGACCGCCCGCGCCGTGTTCGCCTTCAACAGCGTCAACGTCGAGGGCTGGGGCCTGTATGCCGAGGCCGAGATGAAGCCCTACCTGCCGCTCGACGGCCAGCTGTGCGGCCTGCAGTTCCGCCTGCAGCGCGCCGCGCGCTCCTTCCTCGACCCGATGGTGAACCTCGGTTTGATGACACCGGAGCAGGTCAAGGACTTCCTGATGAAGGAAGTGGTGCTGTCCGAGGCCATGGCGCAGCAGGAAGTGGATCGCTACACCTATCGCGCTCCCGGCCAGGCCACCTCGTATTTCTACGGCTACCAGCGCCTGATGGAGACGCGCCAGCGCGCCGAGATCGCGCTGCGCGAGAAGTTCAACCGCAAGGCCTTCAACGACTTCGTGCTGTCGCAGGGCCTGCTGCCGCCCGCGCTGCTCGAGAAGGCCGTGATGGAGGACTTCGTCAGAAAAAGTTGAACTGGACGGTGCCGGTCGCCGAAACGCTGGCGTTGCCGCTGGCGGTGAAGGTCACGGCGTCGTCGGTGGCCGGATCGTCCGCATCGGCCTGGCAGGTCAGCGCCAGCGTGTAGCTGCCCGCCGGCAGGAAGTGCAGCTCGTAGCGATACGCCCCGGACGCAGGGTCGGGCTCCACGTCGTCCGCGCCGACCAGGTTGGCCTGGCCGACGTAATCGGCGGGCGTGACGTTGCTGCCGCTGAACGCGTACACCGCGACGCCGGTGCCGATCGGCCTGCCGGCACGGCAGGCGGTCGATTCGACGAGCGCGGCCGTCACGATTCCCGTGACCGTGCCGGCCTCGGACGGGCGCACCGCGCGCACCACCGGGTCCAGGTCGAAGTCGCCCGAGCCGGTATCCGCCAGCGAGAAGCGCAGGTTCAGGTCGATGACCAGCGATTCGGACTCGAACTCCCCGAGCACGAGGTCGATGTCGGCGAAGGTTCGGGTCGCCGGCACGTTGATGGCCGCCTCGCTGCCGTCGTCGAGCGTGACGAACGAGCCGGTGCTGGCGAAGTTCAGCGCGATGCCGGTGAAGCGATCCGGGCGCACCGTCTCGTCGCCGATCAGGCGCAAGGTCTCGCCGTTGCGGAAGGCGAGCAGGTCCACCGGGCCGGGGTCGTCGATGGCGAGGGTGATGGTGGAGTTGTCCTCGGCCAGCAGCGTGATGCTGTCGATGGCGAGCACGGCTTCCTGCGCGCCGTCGGTCGGGCCGTCGGTGAGGTCCACGGTGAGGTGGGTCTCGCAGCCGGACAGCAGCGCGAAGGCGGCGAACAGCGGCAGGTGGAGCGGGTTGGAATTGCGCACGTGGCGCAATGTTAGCGCCTGGCTTGCTTCCTGAGTTCGCGCGCCTGCCGGTAGCTGACGAGCTTCCGGCTGCCCTCGTCCCACAGCCGCAGGTTCATCGTCTTGAAGCTCGACCACAGCGTCACCGGCTTGACCTGCTGGAACAGCGGGTCGGCCTCGTGGCACTTCTGCAGGTTGTAGTTCGGGATGCGCGCCGACAGGTGATGGATGTGGTGGAAGCCGATGTTGCCGCTGAACCACTGCAGGATCGCCGGCAGCTTGTAGAAGCTGCTGCCACGCAGCGCCGCGGCGGCGTAGTCCCAGTTCTCGCCGCGCTCCCAGTAGACGTCCTCGAACTGGTGCTGCACGTAGAACATCCACACGCCGACCGAGCCGGCCACCGTGAGCACGGTCAGCTGTATCAACAGCCAGCTGGCGAAGCCATACAACCAGACCAGGCCGATGCACATCAGCAGCACGGCGAGGTTGGTCCACCACACCGAGGTGTGCTCGCGCTCGTTGCTGCCCTTGGTCGAGAAGCGCTGGTGGACCAGGAACATGTAGATCGGCGCCAGCACGAACAGCACGACCGGGTTGCGCGCCAGCACGTAGGCGAAGCGTTTCCAGCGCCCGGACTCGAGGTACTCCTGCACCGTCATGGTCCAGATGTCGCCGATGCCGCGCTTGTCGAGGTGGCCGGCGGTGCTGTGGTGGATCGCGTGCTCCCAGCGCCACTGGTAGTAGGGGGTGAACGTCAGGATGCCGGCGACGATGCCGACCGCGTCGTTGGCGACCTTCGAGCGGAAGAACGAGCCGTGCCCGCAGTCGTGGAAGATGATGAAGATGCGCACCAGGAACAGCCCGGCGATCAGCGCCAGCGGGATGGTCAGCCAGAACGACGCGTAGTTCAGCGACCACCACATGGCGGCCCACAGCCCCACGTAGGGGATGAAGGTGTTGGCGATCTGCCACAGCGCGCTGGCCGCGGACGGCACGCGGTACTTGGCAATGACGTTGCGCCAGGCGCGCACCTGCGCACGCCCAACCCCTTCGGCGCTGATCACTTCGGTGACCATGCCTGCCTGGACCGCACCCGAACCCATGCCGCTCCCCCAAACTTGGTACCGCAATTAGTCTTAGGATAATCGTTCGCGCGCGGAGGGGCCATGAGCATCGCACCGGAAAAACTACCTATTCAGCGTCTCTATCACTGGGAAAGGACGCGCCCCGACGGCGTTTACCTGTCCCAGCCGATGGGCGGCGGGGTGAGCCGCGACTGGACCTGGGCGCAGACCATGGGCGAGGTGCGACGCATTGCAGCATTTTTGCAGTCGCTGGGCATCCCCAGGGGCGCCAACGTCGCGCTTCTGTCCAAGAACTGCGCGCATTGGCTCATCACCGACTACGCGATCTGGATCGCGGGCTACGTCAGCGTGCCGCTGTACCCGACCCTCAACGCCGAGACCGTGCGCCAGATCATGGAGCACTCCGAATGCAAGGCGATCTTCATCGGCAAGCTCGACGACTGGGACTCGATGAAGGCCGGCATACCCGCGGGGCTGCCGGCGTTCTGCTGCTCGCTGTCGCCGGCCAGCGTGGTGGCCGACCCGAAAGTGCTGAAGTGGGACGACCTCATCGCGAAGTTCGAGCCCATCGCCCGCGATCCGGTGCGACCCGGCACTGACCTCGCCACCATCATCTACACCTCGGGCACCACCGGCATGCCCAAGGGCGTGATGCACTCGTTCGAGACCATGGCCGCCGCCGCCGAGTGCGGCCTGCGCCGCATCGGCGGCTCGCCGGACGACCGCATGCTGTCGTACCTGCCGCTGTCGCACGTCGCCGAGCGCAACGCGGTCGAGAACATGTCGCTGGCGCTGGGCTACCGCGTGTTCTTCGCCGAATCGCTCGACACCTTCGCGCGCGACCTGCAGACCGCGCGGCCGACCTTCTTCGTGTCGGTGCCGCGCTTGTGGGTCAAGTTCCAGCAGGGCGTGCTGGCCAAGATGCCGCGCGAGAAGCTCGACAAGCTGTTGCGCATCCCGGTCGTCGGCCGGCTGGTGCGCCGCAAGATCCTGAAGGGCCTCGGGCTCGACCAGTGCCGCCTCGCCATCGGCGGCGCGGCGCCGATGCCGCCGGCGCTGCTCGACTGGTTCAAGTCGATCGGCCTGGAGATCGTCGAGGCCTACGGCATGACCGAGAACTTCGGCATGTCGCACGCCAACATCGCCGGGCAGACGCGGCCGGGCTACGTCGGTCCGCCGTATCCCGGCATGGAGCACCGCATCGACCCGCAGACCGGCGAAGTGCAGTGCCGCAGCCCCGGCACCATGCTCGGCTACTACAAGGAGCCGGAGAAGACGCGCGAGTCGCTGACCGCGGACGGCTGGCTCAAGACCGGCGACAAGGGCGTGATCGACCAGGACGACTCGCTCAAGATCACCGGGCGCGTGAAGGACCTGTTCAAGACCAGCAAGGGCAAGTACGTGGCGCCGGCGCCGATCGAGGACAAGCTCGTCACCCATCCCAAGGTCGAGGCCTGCTGCGTGGCCGGCGCCAACCAGGGCCAGCCGTGCGCGCTGATCATGCTCTCGGCCGACGCGATGCTGGAAGCGCGCGACCAGGCGCGGCGCGAGGCGCTGGCGCAGTCGCTGGCCGAGCACCTCGACAAGGTCAACGCGCAGCTCGACCCGCACGAGCAGATGGACTTCATCGCGGTGGTGAAGGACGCCTGGACGGTGGAGAGGGGCTTCGTCACGCCGACCATGAAGGTCAAGCGCAACGTCATCGAGTCCACCTACGGCGGCCTGCTCGACAGCTGGTATGCGAAGAAACAGGCGGTGGTCTGGCAGTGAAGCAATGGGGCGCCGGGCCTGACCACATCCTGTACGAGCCCCGCGCTCTGGCGAAACCGCGCCCCGAATTGTTCGACCCGGCCTACTGGAAGGCCGAAGGACGCGTCGAGGGCAGCGCGCCGGGCCGCGGCGCCGTGGTGTTCGTGAAGGGCGGCCAGAACGGCGAGACCTGGGCCCTGCGCCACTACAAGCGCGGCGGGCAGGTCGGCAAGCTGGTCGAGGATTCCTACCTGTGGCTCGGGCTCGAGGCGGCGCGTCCGTGGCGCGAGATGCGGCTGACCTGCGACCTGCACGCGCGCGGCCTGCCGGTGCCCAAGCCCGTGGCCGCGCACGTGCGCCGGCGCGGGCCGGTGTATCGCGGCGACCTGATCACCGAGCGCATCCCGGGCGCCGAGCCGCTGGCTGACGCGTTGCGCCTCGCCCCGATGCAGCCGCTGCAGTGGCTGCTGCTCGGCAAGATGCTGCGGCGCTTCCACGATGCCGGCGTGTGCCACGACGACATCAACGCGCGCAACATCCTGCGCGACGATCGCGGCGCGTTTCACTTGCTCGATTTCGACAAGGCGCGCCTGCTGCCGACCGGGCCGTGGCAGGCGCAGAACCTCGAGCGCTTCCGGCGCTCGCTGGATAAATTCAAGGCCGCCGATGCGCGCTTCCATTTCGAGCGCGCCGACTGGCAGGCCCTGCTGTCCGGTTATTCGTAGGAGCCCCTCTATGCCCGATGACATCCGCATTTCCAGCCTGAAGGACAAGGTCTCCAAGGCGGAGTGGCAGCTGCGCGTGGACCTCGCGGCGTGTTATCGCCTGATCGCGCTGTACGGCTGGGACGACCTGGTCTTCACGCACGTTTCGGCCCGCATCCCGGGCCCCGAGCATCACTTCCTGATCAACCCGTACGGGATGATGTTCGGCGAGATCACCGCCTCGTCGCTGGTCAAGGTGGACCTGCAGTGCAAGAAGCTGATGGAGAGCCCGTTCCCGGTGAACCCGGCGGGCTTCGTCATCCACAGCGC
>JANNLM010000166.1:0-11709 GCA_031396825.1 Gammaproteobacteria bacterium
TGCTGCGCGAGGCGCTGCTGTCCTGGCTCGGCGTCACCACCGTGCTGCTGGCGATCATGCTGTCGACGCGCTTTGCGCGCTTCCTGGCCGACGCCGCCTCCGGCAAGCTGCCGCGCGAGTTCCTGCTCAACATCGCCGGCCTGTCCAGCCTGCAATACCTCGTCATCCTGATCCCGGTGTCGCTGCTGCTGGCGATCCTGCTGTCGCTGGGACGCATGTACCGCGACCAGGAGATCGCGGCGATGTCGGGCTGCGGCGTCGGACCCGGCACGCTGTACCAGCCGTTCATCCTGCTGGCGGTGTGCCTGGCGGTGCTGACCGGCGCGCTGTCGTTCCAGATCGGCCCGTGGGCCGGGCGCCGGGCCGACGCGCTGTTCCGCGACGCCCAGCGCGTCATCAAGTTCACGCCGTTCGAGACCGGGCGTTTCAAGGAACTGGGCGGCGGCCGCGCGGTGTTCTACGCCGCCAGCGTGCAGGGCATCGAGGGCACCTTCGACACGGTGTTCGCGCGGCTGCAGGACCGGCGCGGGACCAGCATCATCACCGCGCAGCGCGGCGCGCAGACGCTCGACTCGCAGACCGGCGAGCGCGTGCTGCGCCTCGAGGACGGCTA
Source organism: Gammaproteobacteria bacterium (assembly GCA_031396825.1). Classification (GTDB taxonomy): domain Bacteria; phylum Pseudomonadota; class Gammaproteobacteria; order Nevskiales; family Nevskiaceae; genus JACPFV01. The sequence goes on from JANNLM010000166.1 coordinate 614, forward strand.
CCGCTACGCCGGCGAGCCCGGGCGCGGCGACTACAACGTGCTGCGCTTCGAGACGCTCACCACCCGCGTGGCGCCGCCGCCGATGCCGTACCTCAGCAGCAAGCGCAAGCTGCGCGAGACCCGGCTGCTGTTCGCCTCGGACGACCCGGAGGACCAGGCCGAGCTGCAGTGGCGCATCGCCGCGCCCATGTCGGTGCTGCTGCTGGCGCTGCTGGCGATCCCGCTGGCGCACACCAGTCCGCGCGCCGGGCGCTACGGCAAGCTGGTGCTCGGCATCCTGGCGTACCTGGTCTACAGCAACCTGCTGGCGCTGGCCCAGGCCTGGGTGGCCAAGGGCTACGTCGCGCCGGCGGTCGGCCTGTGGTGGGTGCACGGCCTGGCGCTGGTGGCGGCGCTGTGGCTGACCGCGCGCCGGCTGGGTTGGCACCTGCGGCAGGTGCCGGCCCCCGACAGCAGCGCTCGGGGGCAGGCATGACGCGCCTCGACCGCTACATCATTTCCCACATCCTCGGACTCACCGCGATCGTGGCGCTGGCGCTGCTGGCGATCCACACCTTCGTCGCGTTCGTGTCGCAGATCGACGAGATCGGGCACGGCGACTTCGGCTACCGCGAGCTGCTGGCCTACACGCTGTGGATGGCGCCGGCGGGCCTCTACGTCATGCTGCCGATCGTCGCCATGCTCGGTACGCTGATGGGGCTCGGAACGCTGGCCTCGCAGAGCGAATTGACCGCGATGCGCGCCGCCGGCGTCTCGCTGCTGCGCCTGGGCGCGTCCACGCTCGGCGGCGGCGTGATCCTCGGCGCGATCTGCTTCGTGGTGGGCGATTACGTCGCGCCGCGCGGCCAGATCGAGGCCGACACGCTGATGACCGAGGCCCAGTCGGGCGTGCGCACCGGTGTCGGCGGCAAGGCGGTGTGGCTGCGCGAAGGCGAGCACGTGTTCCAGATCCGCAACCTGGTCGCCGAGGACCACATCCAGTCGGTCGAGATCTACACCCTCGGCCCGGACCTGAACCTCAAGGCGGCGATGTGGGTCGAGGAGGGGCTCTACCGCGACGGCGCCTGGCATTTCCGCGGCGTGCGCCGCACCGAGTTCGGCGCCAGCAACGCGCGCGTGGTCGAGCAGCCGGCGCTCGAGTGGCAGGGCACGCTGTCGCCCGAGGTGCTGCGCCTGTTCGTGCTCGAGGCCGAGGCGCTGTCGAGCGCCGGCCTGTGGCGCCTGCTCGGCTACCTGCGCGACAACAACCTCGACAGCAGCGCGTACGCGCTGGCGCTGGCGCGCAAGGTGATCGCGCCGCTGACGGTCATGGCCATGATGCTGTTCGCCATCCCGTTCGTGCTCGGCCAGCTGCGCAACACCGGTGCCGGCCAGCGCCTGTTCGTCGGCGTGCTGGTCGGCCTGGTGTTCTACGTCATCAACGAGGTCAGCGCGAACACCGGCCAGCTCTACGGCTGGCATCCGCTGGTCTCGGCCGGCGCGCCGACGCTGGCATTCGCGCTGATCGGGCTGTGGCGCCTGGCGCGGGTCCGCTGAATTTCCAAGGAGTGAGCTCATGAATCGCAAGAGTGTCCTGCTGTTGACCGCGGCCGCGGTGGCCGCCTGCGCCGGCAACACCGGCCGTTACGCGCCGGACGCGGTGAAGGCAGCCGAGGACAGCATCACCGGCGAGGGTTTCATCGAGCACGTGCGCGTGCTGTCGTCGGACAGGTTCGAGGGGCGCGCGCCGGGTACCGAGGGCGAGGCGCTGACGGTCGAGTACCTGTCGGCGCAGTTCGCGGCGCTGGGCCTCAAGCCCGGCAACCCGGACGGCCGCTGGGTGCAGGACGTGCCGCTGGTCGGCATCACCGGCAAGCGCACCGGCAGCATGACCGCCGGCGGCAAGCGCATGCGCATGAATTTCCCGGCGGACTACGTCACCGTGTCGCGACGCTTCAGCGAAAGCATCGAGGTCAAGGACACCGACGTCGTCTTCGTCGGTTACGGCGTGGTCGCGCCGGAGTACGGCTGGGACGACTACAAGGGCGTGGACGTGCGCGGCAAGACGATCGTGATGCTGATCAACGATCCGCCGATCATGCGCGCCGACGACCCGGCGAAGCTCGACGACTCGATGTTCGGTGGCCGCGCCATGACCTACTACGGGCGCTGGACCTACAAGTACGAGATCGGCTCCACCAAGGGCGCCGCCGCCGTGATGATCGTGCACGAGACCGGCCCGGCGGGGTATCCCTACGAAGTCGTGTCGGGCAGTTGGGGCCGCGAGAACTTCGACATCGACCGTGACGACGGCAACGCCGGCCGTGTGCCGATCGAGGGCTGGCTCACCGAGGAGCGCGCGCGCAAGCTGTTCGAGCTGTCGGGACAATCGTTCGACGCGATGAAGCAGGCGGCGCTGCAGAAGGACTTCAAGCCGGTCGCGCTGAAGGCCAGGGCCAGCTTCGGCATGCAGAACACGCTGCGCCGCGTGAAGTCGAAGAACGTGGTCGCGAAGCTGGAGGGCGCGGACCCGGCGCTGAAGGACCAATGGGTGGTCTACAGCGCGCACTGGGACCACCTCGGCAAGGACCCGAACCTGCAGGGCGACCAGATCTTCAACGGCGCGCTGGACAACGCCACCGGCACCGCGGCACTGCTCGAACTGGCCAAGGCGCACATGAAGTTGCCCGCGCCGCCGCGCCGCTCGATGCTGTTCCTGGCGGTGACCGCGGAAGAGAAGGGCCTGCTCGGCAGCAAGTACTACGCGGCGCATCCGCTGTACCCGCTGACGAAGACGGTGGCCAACATCAACATGGACGGCATCGAGATCCTCGGCCGCACCAGCGACGTGGTCGTCGTCGGCAAGGGCCAGTCGACGCTGGAGGACACGCTGGCCGACCAGGTCCGGTTGCAGGGCCGCGTGCTGGTGCCGGAGCACACGCCGGAGCGGGGCGCGTACTACCGCTCGGATCACTTCGAGTTCGCCAAGGTTGGCGTACCGGCGCTCTACCAGCACAGCGGCGAGAACTACATCGGCAAGCCTGAGGGCTGGGGCCGCGCGCAGAGCGAGGAGTTCACCGCCAGGCACTACCACAAGGTCTCGGATGAGATCATGCCGCTATGGGACACCGCCGGTTCCGTGCAGGAGATGCAGCTGATCTTCCGCGTCGGGCTCGACGTGGCGTCGTCCGACCAGTGGCCGCAGTGGAAGCCCGGCTCCGAGTTCAAGGCGCGCCGCGACGAGATGATGAAGTAGCGCCGCGGGTTCAGCCCTTCGGCAGCAGCACGACCTCGGTGGCGGAGAGCATGTCGTGCCAGGCGCGCTTGCGCGCGTCGATCGCGCACCAGAGCACGCCGAGCCCGAGCGGCAGCCACGCCAGCCAGGCAAAGGCGTAACGCGCCAGCGCGGCCGGCCAGTTGAGCGGCTGGCCGTCGGTGCGGCGCACCTTGAGGCGCCAGGCGCGCATGCCGAGCGTCTGGCCGCCGCGGGTCCACGACACACCGAAGAACAGCACGGAAGCGAGCACCAGTTCGGCGCGCAGCACGTGCACGTTGTGGGGCAGGCCGGCCGCGCCCTGCAGCAGGAACAGGTCGGCCATGACCACCACCATGATGATCGCGCCCAGCAGCAGCGCGTCGTACACCGCGCCGGCCAGGCGCCGCCACAGCGGCGCGGGAACGATGAGCCCGGTCATGCGGCGGCCCGCCGGGCGGGGCGCGCCGGCCCACGCCACGACGCCAGCAGGCAGCACGCCACCACCAGCGCCATGCCGGTGAGGGAGGCGGCGTCGGGGCGCTCGGCCCACAGCGCCCAGCCGATCAGGCCGCCGAACACCACGGCGACGTAGGTGAACGCGCCGATGCGCGCCGCCGGCGCCAGCGCGTAGGCGCGCGTCAGGCACAGCTGCCCGAGCGTCGCCAGCACGCCGATCGCGACCAGCAGCGCGAGGGCCTCGCCCGGCACCGCGCTCCAGCTCCAGGCCAGCGGCACCGCGGCGATCAGCGTGGACAGGGCGGAGAAATAGAACACGATGCGCGGCGCCGGTTCGGTGTCGGCGATGCGCCGGATGCTGACCATCGCCGCCGCGGCGCAGACGCCGGACAGCACGCCGGCCATGCTGGCCGGCGACAGCCCGAGTCCGGCCGCGGGCCGCGCGATCAGCACGATGCCGATCAGGCCGAGCGACACCGCCGGGAAGATCACCGGCGGGGGCGGCTCGCGGATCCAGGCCCAGGCGATGAACGGGATGAACAGCGGCGTGCTGTAGGTGAGCAGGATCGCTTCGGCCAGGTGCAGGTGGGCCAGCGCGTAGAAGAACAGGTACATCGCGCAGGTGCCGAACGCGGCGCGCCACAGGTGGCCGGAAAGGCGCGTGGTGCGGATCGCGTCGGCGCCGCGGCGCAGCAGCCACGGCAGCAGCACCAGCAGCCCGACCGCGCAACGGAAGAACACGATCAACTCCCCGGGCACCTGCCGGGCCGCCACTTTCACGCCGGCGGCCATCAGCGAGAATGCCAGCGCCGCGAGCACGGCGAACATTGCGCCGCGGCGCACGTTGTCGGTCGAGCGGCCGGCGGCATCGGCGGGGCTGGCAGGGGAGTGGGTCATTTTGACCGGTGACCCGGCAGCGGGCCCGGCGCTACAATTTTATGGGATTCCAAGGGGGCTGGACGTCTAGTGACTCCGCACCGCTTGGCCACGACGGGGGCCGTGGCCATTCTCGCGATTTGCGCGATCTGCCTGCTGACCTGGGGGCTGCTCTGGCGGCTGCTCGGCGGTTTGCCGCCCGCGACCTTCGTCATGCCGCTGACGGCCCTGAGCTGCGGGCTGGTGGCCGGCGCGCTGCTGCTGGTGTTGCGCGAGGCCCCGTCCTGGCAGAGCCGGCTGGTGACGGGGCTCGTCATCCTGATCGCGACGGCCATTCTGTTCGAGTACCTGCTTGGAGTCACCGGGGGCATGGAGCGCTTCCTGTTCCCCGAAGCTTCGCGCGCGCTGCTCGGGGGTTCCTATCCGGGGCGCCCGGCGCCGCAACTGGCGCTGATCATCCTGTTCCTCGGGGTCGCGCTGTGGTACCTGGCGGTGCCGCGCACGTACCGCTACGACTTCGCCGACCTCGGCATCGGCGTTGCGCTGTTCCTGTCGTTCATGACGCTGATGGGGCACGTGTTCCAGGCCCAGGCGCTGTACCAGGCCGCGGGCGGCGGCAAGGTCGGCATGTCGGCGATCGAATCCATCCTGACGCTGCTGCTGGCGCTGTGCGCGCTGGCCCTGAACCCGCAGGGCGTGGTGGCCTCGTATCTCGCCGAGGGTGCCCCCGGCGCGGCCAAGCGCCGCATCATGCCGGCCGTCGTGCTGGTGCCGGTGACGCTCGGCGTGCTGCAGTACTGGATCGTGCGCAGCGGCGCGCTCGAGTTCTCGCTGGCGCTGGCGCTGGTGGTGACGGCCAACATCGTCGTGTTCCTCGGCTTCTCCGAGTGGGTCAGCCGCTTCCTGGCGCGCCTCGAGGAAGAGCGCACCGGCATGTACGTCAAGCGCGAGTCGCAGGCCAAGCAGGAAGGCGTGACCGACATGCTGACCACGCTGCTGAACCGGCGCGGCTGGGACCAGGCGGTCAAGGAAGCCGAGGCGCGTTGCCGCAAGGAAAGCCTCAACGCCTGCGTGATCGTCATCGATCTCGACGGGCTCAAGAAGATCAACGACACCGAAGGCCACGCCCGCGGCGACGACTTCATCCGCCGCGCTGGCAATGCCCTGAAGATCGCGGCGCGGCGCGAGGACGTGCTGGCGCGCCTGGGCGGCGATGAGTTCGCCTGCCTGTCGGTCGGCTGCCTGCCGGAGCACGCCAACGCGGTGCTCAAGCGCCTGTCGCAGGCCCTGCAGAAGGCCAGCGTGCCGGCCTCGCTGGGCCATGCCATGCGCGACCTGGCCGGCTCCATTCCCGCCGCATTCCAGGAAGCGGATCAGGCGATGTACACGCACAAGCGTGCGCGCAAGTCCGGAAAGGCCGTACAACCAGGCAGTTAGAGCATCTTTCTGACAACCTTCCGACCCTCGTCGGACGCGCGAGAAGTGCGCGGCGGCTTAGACTGTCGCCAAGCATGAAAATCCTGCTGGTTGAAGACTCCATCGCCGACCTGCGGTTGCTGCAGGAGGCCGTGCGCTCGGGTACCCCGGCGACCGCGCCCGAGATGCGCACGGCGAAGACCATGGCCGAAGCCGAGGCCACGCTGCGGGGCGAGGCGTTCGACTGCGTGTTGCTCGACCTCGCGCTGCCCGACGGCGTCGGCGTCGACAACGTGCGGCGCATCCGCGCCGCGCGCGCCGGCCAGGCCGTCGTCGTGATCTCGGGCAACGACAACGAGGACACCGCGATGGAGGCGCTGCGCCACGGCGCGCAGGACTACATGCACAAGAACGAGTACACCGGCAAGGTCGTGATGCGCGTGATCCGGCGCGCGATCGAGCGCAACGAACAGTTGCGTGCGGTCGACCGCCAGCGCGAGGAGGAATTCCGCCGCGCCACGCGCGACACGCTCACCGGCGTGTCGAACCGGCGCCTGCTGCAGCAGCTGGCCGAGCACACCATCGCGCAGTCGGCGCGGCACGGCTGGCGCTTCGCCGTCGCCTTCGTGGACCTCAACGCCTTCAAGCCGGTCAACGACACCTACGGCCACGCCTGCGGCGACCAGGTGCTGCGCGAGGTCGGCCGCGTGCTGTCCACCGGCGTGCGCGACATCGACACCGTGGCACGGGTCGGCGGCGACGAGTTCCTGGTGCTGATGGCCCCGCCGCTGGAGGTCGAGCCGGCGCGCGCGATCGTGCGCCGCATCCAGTCCCTGATCGCCGGCATCAAGCGCGTCGACGGGCACGACATCGACATCTCGGCCAGCGCCGGGATTGCGTTCTACCCGGACCACGGCGCCACGCTCGAGGAGCTGATGGGCTGCGCCGACCGGGCCATGTACCGCGCCAAGCACGAGTCCGCCGAGCGCCTCGCGCTCTACGCGCCGCTGCAGGCGGCGTCGCGGTCCTCCGCGGGCTGAGCGCGGGGCCGGGCGTGATCAGGACGGTCGTCTGGGTACTGGTGGTGGCTGCCGGCTACTACGCCTGTGGCCGGCTGGGATTGCTGCTCGCGTTGCCACCGGGCTACGCCACGGCCGTCTGGCCGCCGTCGGGACTGGCGCACGCGGCAGTGCTGCTCGGCGGCGTGCGCATGGTGCCGGGCGTGTGGCTCGGCTCGTTCCTGTTGAATGTCGGCACGGGCTTCTCGGGGCAGTCCCTCGGCACGTCGCTGGGCGTGCCGTTCGCCATCGCCCTGGGTGCGGCGGCGCAGGCGGCGCTGGGCGCGTGGCTGGTCAACCGGCGCGGCGCGCGCCCCAAAATCCTTGCGGCGGGGTCCGAACTGGTGCCGATGCTGATGCTCGGCGGCCCGGTGGCCTGCCTGCTCAACGCGACCATCGGTGTCGGCACGCTGTACTTCGTCGGCCGGGTGCCGCCCGAGGCGGTGCCGTTCAACTGGTGGACCTGGTGGATCGGCGACTCGATCGGCGTGCTGCTGATCACGCCGCTGGTGCTGGTGTGGGCGGTGCGGCCGCTGCGCACGTGGCTGCGGCGCCAGCTCTACCTGACGGCGCCGTTGGTGATGCTGTTCGCCGCCGTCGTCGTGCTGTTCGTGTTCGTGCGCCAGCGCGAGCAGTTGCGCATCGAGACCGAGTTCCGCACGGTTGCCGGCGAGATCCACCAGCGCCTGCACGTGCGGCTCAGCAATACGCTCGGCGCCCTGTCGGCGATCGAGGGGTTCTACTCCAGCAGCCAGGCGGTGGAGCCGAACGAATTCGAGACCTTCGCGCAGCGCCTGATCGCGAACCTGGAGGGCGTCACGGCGCTGTCGTGGAATCCCGTCGTGCCCGGCGCCGGGCGTGCCGCGTTCGAGGCGCGCGTGCAGCGCGCGGGCCACGGCGAATTCCGCATCACCGAGCGCGACGCGGCCGGCGCCATGCGGCCCGCGCCGAGGCGCGAGTCGTACGTGCCGGTCGAGGCGATCGTTCCTGCGGCGGGCAACGAGCGCGCCCTGGGCTTCAACACGGCATCCGAGGCGGCGCGCGTCGAGGCCATGGAATTGGCGCGCGACAGCGGCCAGGCCGTGGCCAGCGCGCGCGTGCGGCTGGCCCAGCACTTCGAACCCGGCCTGCTGGTGATGTTGCCGGTGTACCGCCACGGCCCCCGCGACGACACGCCCGAAAAGCGCCGGCAGGGCCTGCTCGGCTACGCGGTTGCCGTGTTCAGCCTGGAGACCCTGCTCGACGATGCGGCCCGGCGGGCGGCGGCGGAAGGCCTGGCGCTGGCCCTGGAGGACATCGGCGGGCCCGAGCCGGAACTGCTGTTCGGGCAGCCGGCCCGCGGTGGCGTGCACGACCTGCGCCACGCGTTCGCGCTCAACTACGCCGGCCGCTCCTGGCGGCTGGAATTGCGCCTCCCCGAGCAGGGCATCGTCGAGCGCCAATCCTGGGGCGCCTGGCTGGTGCTGGCCGGCGGCCTGCTGCTGACCGGGCTGCTCGGCATCCTGCTGCTGCTGGGTCTCGGCCGCACCGCCCACATCGAGGCGCTGGTCACCGAGCGCACCGAGGCGCTGCGGCGCACCGCGGCGCAGCTGGCACGCTCGAACCGGGAGCTCGAGCAATACGCCTACGTCACCTCGCACGACCTCAAGGCGCCGCTGCGCACCATCGCCTCGTTCGCCCAGCTGCTGGTGCAGCGTCACGGCGGCAAGCTGGAAGGCGAGGGCCGCGAGTTCCTCGACTTCATCACCGGCGGCGTCGACCGCATGCAGGAGCTGATCGACGACCTGCTGCAGCTGTCGCGCGTGGACGCGCGCAAATTCGAGGTCTCGCCGCTGTCCATGCGCGTCGCGGTGGACCGGGCCTGCGGCGCGCTGGCGGCCGACCTCGAGGCCAGCCATGCGCGCGTCACCATCGGCGAGCTGCCGTTCGTGCACGGGGACCTGCACATGCTGAGCCAGCTGTGGCAGAACCTGATCGCCAACGCGGTGAAGTTCCAGCGCGCCGGCCGCGCGCCGGAGATCCGCATCCAGGCCATCGAAGGCCCCGACGACTGGCACTTCACCATCCGCGACAACGGCATCGGCATCGCGCCGGCGCACCGCGAGCAGATCTTCGGCGTGTTCCGGCGCCTGCATACGGCCGAGGAGTTCGCCGGCACCGGCATGGGCCTGGCCATCTGCAAGAAGGTGGTCCAGCTGCACGGCGGGGAAATCTGGGTCGAGCCGGCCCCCGGCGAGGGCAGCACGCTGGTGTTCACGCTGCCCAAGAGCGGCCCGCCGGCCGCGGAAGCCGCGCCCGCGGCCGTGCCGCCCGCCACGCACTGATCAGCGCGGCTTGCGCTGCGCCAGCCTCAACCAGGTTTCGACCACGGTGTCGGGGTTCAGCGAGATGCTGCCGATGCCCTGGTCGAGCAGCCACTGCGCGAGGTCCGGGTGGTCGGACGGTCCCTGGCCGCAGATGCCGATGTACTTGCCGTGCTTGCGGCAGGCCGCGATGGCCAGCGACATCATGTGCAGCACGGCCGGGTCGCGTTCGTCGAACAGGTGCGCAACCACGCCGGAGTCGCGGTCCAGCCCGAGCGTCAGCTGGGTCATGTCGTTGGAGCCGATCGAGAAACCGTCGAAGTGCTCGAGGAACTGCTCGGCCAGCACCGCGTTGCTCGGCAGCTCGCACATCATGATCAGCTTCAGGCCGTTCTCGCCGCGCGCCAGGCCGAGCTCGGCCAGCAGCGCCACCACGCGGCGGGCCTCCTCGACGGTGCGCACGAACGGCACCATCACCCAGACGTTGGTCAGGCCCATCTCGTCGCGCACGAATTTCAGCGCGCGGCACTCGAGCTCGAAGCACGGCCGGAACGCGGGTGCCAGGTAACGCGAGGCGCCGCGGAACCCGAGCATCGGGTTCTCTTCGTGCGGCTCGTATTTCTTGCCGCCGATCAGGTTGGCGTACTCGTTGGACTTGAAGTCGGACAGCCGCACGATCACCGGTTCGGGCGCGAACGCCGCCGCGATGGTGGCGATGCCCTCGGCCAGGCGCTTGACGAAGTACTCGCGCGGCCCGCCGTAGGGCGCGATCATGCGGTCGATCTGCTTGCGCACCTCGGGCGACTGGCGCTCGAGCTCGAGCAGCGCCTGCGGGTGGATGCCGATCTGCTTGTTGACGATGAACTCCAGGCGCGCCAGGCCGACGCCGCGGTGGGGCAACGCGGCGAAGTCGAAGGCCTGCTCGGGATTGCCGACGTTCATCATGATCTTGACCGGCACCTCCGGCATGCGGTCGAGCGCCACCTCGTCTACGGCGAAGTCGACGTGTCCCTGGTAGACGCGCCCGGTGTCACCTTCGGCGCACGACACCGTGACCTCGGCGCCTTCGGCGAGCTTCTGCGTGGCGTCGCCGCAGCCAACCACCGCCGGGATACCGAGCTCGCGCGCGATGATCGCGGCGTGACAGGTGCGGCCCCCACGATTCGTGACGATGGCCGAGGCGCGCTTCATCACCGGCTCCCAGTCGGGGTCCGTCATGTCGGTGACCAGCACATCGCCCTCGCGCACGCGGTGCATCTCGTCGATGCCCTTCAGGAGCCGGACCGCGCCGGCGCCGATTTTCTGGCCGATGGCGCGGCCTTCGACCAGCCGCTCGCCGGTGCCCTTGAGCCGGTAGCGCCGCAGGGTATTGGCCGAGGCGCGCGACTTCACCGTCTCGGGCCGCGCCTGCAGGATGTAGATGCGGCCGTCGGCGCCGTCCTTGCCCCACTCGATGTCCATCGGCCGGCCGTAATGCTCCTCGATGATCAGCGCCTGGCGGGCGAGGGCCTCGACGTCGGCGTCGGACAGGCAGAAGCGCCCGCGCTCGGCGTCCGGCACGGCGACGACCTCGACCGACTTGCCGTCGCCGTACACCATTTTCTTCGCCTTCTCGCCCAGCCCGCGGCGCAGGATCGCCGGCCGGCCGGCGCGCAGCGCGGGCTTGTAGACGTAGAACTCGTCGGGATTGACCGCGCCCTGGACCACGGCCTCGCCGAGGCCGTAGCTCGCGGTGATCAGCACGGCGTCGCG
>JANNLM010000171.1:0-7050 GCA_031396825.1 Gammaproteobacteria bacterium
ATCGTCGAGATGAACATCCCGACCGGCATCCCGCTGCTGTTCAAGCTCGACGCGAAGCTCAAGCCCAGGTCGCACCGCTACCTCGGCGATCCCGAGGCGGCGAAGCGCGCCGCCGAGGCGGTCGCGCGCCAGGCGCAGCGCCCGAGGGTGGCGTAGCGCCATGACGCCGGAACCCGTCAACCACACGCGCTACCGCGCGCTGCGCGGCGGGCTCTTGCTGGTCGCCGGGGTCTGCGTCGGCGGCTTCGCGGTCGTGGTCCAGCTGCCGCAAGCCCAGCCGCTCGAATGGATCCTGTTCCTCGTCGCCGGGCTCGGCGCCGTGTTGCTGGTGCCGGTGGCGGCCCGCGCGCGCGATCGCGGCGACCGCGCCACGCTGGAGCTCATCGCCAACGCGATCATCGTCGTGGGCGCGTTCCTGTTGCTGCAACGCGTCGCCTTCGGGATGTACGGGCCGCTGATCCACGACCGTTCGCTGTACCTGTTCCGCGCCAGCTACTCGTTCCTGCCGTTCCTGTACCTCGCCGCGTTCGCGGTGATGCGCGCGCGCCAGGCCGTGCGCGCGTGCTGGCTGGTCTGGGCGGCGGTGCTGGTGTTGACGGCGCCGGCGCTGGTGCTGAACGTCGGGTTCGATCCCGAGCGCTACGGCTTCATCATGCTGCTGATGTGGCTGCTGCTGGCCAATCCGCTGTTCATCCTGACCATGGGCGCGCTGCCCCATTACGAGGACACGCTCGACCGCCGCAACGCCGAGCTCGCCGAGATGCGCGAGCGCACCGAGCTGATGGACAAGCTCGAGGAGAGCGAGCGGCGTTTCGACCTCGTGGTCGACGGCCTCGAGGTCGGCGTCTGGGACCGCTGGGTCGGGCCGCCCGAGCGGCGCTGGTGGTCGCCACGCTTCTACGAGCTGCTCGGCTACGCGCCGGACGAGTTGGACCCGACCGAGCCGAACCTGCGCGACCTGATGCACCCCGATGACCGCGAGACCGTGTGGAAAGCCGGCACCGAGCAGCTGCGCAAGGGCAACCTGCTCGACGTCGACTTCCGCTTCCAGACCAAGCACCGCGGCTACCGCTGGTTCAACTCTCGCGCGCGCGCCGAGCGTGACGCCAACGGCAAGCTGCTGCGCCTGGCCGGTTCGCTGACCGATATCCACGACCGGCGCATGGCCGAGGACCGGCTGCACGCGGCGCAGGTCGAGCTGACGCGGCTGGCCTACCGCGACACGCTCACCGACCTGCACAACCGGCGCTACTTCGACGAGCACTTCCAGCGCGAGTGGGAGCGCGCGCGGCGCTCGCGCCAGCCGCTGTCGCTGCTGCTGGTGGACCTCGACCACTTCAAGGCTTACAACGACCGCTACGGCCACGCCGCCGGCGACAGCTGCCTGGTCGAGTTCGCGCACCTGCTGGCGCGCTGCGCCAACCGCCCGGCGGACATCGTCGCGCGCCTCGGCGGCGAGGAGTTCGGCGTGGTGCTGCCGGAAACCTCGGCGATGCGCGCGTCCAAGGTCGCCCAGCGCCTGCAGCTGCTGCTGGAGCAGTCGGCGATCCCGCACGAAAGCACGGAGCGAGGGATTCTGACCTTCAGCACCGGCATCGCCGCGATCGAGACGCCGGACGGCCCCGGGCCGGCCGAGCTGTTCGAGCAGGCCGACCGGGCGCTGTACGAGACCAAGCGCCGCGGCCGCAACGGCATCCTGCGCTACGACGAGCTGGCGCCGGGCGAGGCGCTGTTCGGCACCAAGGCGCGCTGAGCCAGCCAGGCACGCGCGTCGTCAGCGTCGCGCTCGAACCAGGCGCGCGCCGAGCCGAGGCGGAAGCTGTACCCCCACGCGTCCATGTCGGCCAGCATGCGCTCGCGCGAGTAGCCGGGCAGGCGCTCCGCCAGCAGGACCTGCAGGTAGCACACCGCGCATTCCTCGAGGTCATCACCGCCGGCGTCGGTGTGCACAAAAAGGGGACGCAACCCTTTTTCGCTTCCTTCCTGGAAAAGGGTTGCGTCCCCTTTTTCTCTGTTTTGCAGGCAGATGAAGTGGCAGGCCTCGTGCAGCGCCGAGTGCACCGGCGTGTCGGGGCGCAGGATGAGCCGGTTGCCGATCAGGCCCGCTTCCGATTCGCCCCAGTAGCTGCCGGCGATCGACTCGCCGGGTGCGAGCCAGCGCAGCGCGAGGCCGTACGGCCGCAACAGGGCGGCGAGCGCGCCGTCGGCGAGCTGCGACACGGACATCACGTCCTGCGGCGTGTTCATGCCCGCAAGAGCATGCCTATAAAATCGGGCGCATGCGCATCGGCATCGACCTCGGCGGCACCAAGATCGAAGGCATCGTGATGGGCCCGCGCTCGCAGGTCCTGCAGCGCGAGCGCGTCGCCACGCCGCGCGGCGACTACGCCGGCGCGCTGGTCGCGATCGCGCAGCTGGTGCTGGCGCTCGAGAGCGCGGCCGGCACGGTCGGCCTGCCGGTCGGCCTCGGCCATCCGGGCTCGCTGTCGCCGGCGACCGGGCGGCTGCGCAACAGCAACTCGACCTGGATGAACGACCAGCCGCTCAAGCAGGACCTCGAGCGTGCGCTCGGCCGCGAGGTGCGCATGGCCAACGACGCCAACTGCTTTGCGCTGTCGGAGGCGCGCGACGGCGCTGGCGCCGGCGCAACCTGCGTGTTCGGCGTGATCCTCGGCACCGGCTGCGGCGGCGGCGTGGTGGTCAACGGCGAGGTGCTCGCCGGCGCCAACGGCATCGCCGGCGAGTGGGGCCACAACGCGCTGCCGTGGCCGCGGCCCGAGTGGGACGAGACGCCCGGCCCGCAATGCTGGCACGGCAATCACGGCTGCCTCGAGACCTGGATCTCGGGCCCGGGCCTCGCTGCCGACCACCAGCGCGTCACCGGCGCCGCGCTCACGGCGGAGCAGGTGGTCGCGGGCGCACAAACCGGCGACGAGCGTTGCGCGGCGAGCCTGGCGCGCTACGAGGACCGGCTGGCGCGCGCGCTGGCAGCGGTGATCAACCTGATCGATCCCGGCGTGATCGTGCTCGGCGGCGGCGTGTCCGGCGTCCGGCGCCTGTACGACAACGTGCCGCGCCTATGGGACCAGTGGATCTTCTCGGATCGCGTCGGCACCCAGCTCGTGCCGCCGGCGCACGGCGACGCCAGCGGCGTGCGTGGCGCCGCGTGGCTGTGGCCCGAGTAGCTAGTTCGGCGTCGGCGGCTGCTCGCCGGGAGCGTCGGGCGGCGGTGGCGGCGGCGCATCCGGTGCGGGCGCCGCACCGTCCGGCGCGGGCGCGCGGCGGCGCGAGGTGACCCACGCGCCCGGCACGCCGAGGTCCTGCTGCACGTAGTGCAGCGCGGCTTTCGCCTCATCCAGCGTCGCGTAACCCGGCAGCAGCACGCGATGCCAGGTCTTGCCGTCGATCTCGACGGCCAGCACTTCGGTGCGATAACCCGCGGCCTCGGCCTTGCCGACCCACGCTGCCGTGAGTTCGGCGCGGTCGAGCGAGGCGACGGCGATGCGGAAGGTCCCGCTGTCGCTCTGCTGCGGCTTGCCGGAATCCTGCGGCCGGTCCGGCGGAGGCGCTTCCGGCGGCGGTGCTTCCGGCGCGGGCTGCCACTCGCTGATCACCACCGGCGCCGGAGCTTCCTCCGGTTCCGGCGGCGGCGCGCTGGCGCAGCCGGCGAGCAGGGCCAGCGCGATCGGCAGCAACGAACGGTTCGACATGTCTGCGCTCCTCAGAAATGCGGCTTATCGGGTGACTTCGAATAACGCTCGATGGCTTCCAGGATCGAGCGCTTGGCGTCCTGCGGTCCGTGCCAGCCCTCGATCTTCACCCACTTGCCCTTCTCGAGGTCCTTGTAGTGCTGGAAAAAATGCGCGATCTGGTCGCGGATCGGCGCCGGCAGTTCGCGCACGGTGTCCACGTCCTTGTAGAGCGGGCTGACCTTGGTCGCGGGCACGACGACGATCTTCTCGTCGGCGCCGGCCTCGTCCTTCATCGCGAGCATGCCGATCGGGCGGCAGTTGATGACGCTGCCGGGAATCAGCGGGAACGGCATCATCACCAGCGCGTCGACCGGGTCGCCGTCGCCGCACAGCGTGTGCGGCACGTAGCCGTAGTTGCAGGGATAGCGCATCGGCGTGGTCAGGATGCGGTCGACGAAGATCGCGCCGCTTTTCTTGTCCACTTCGTACTTCACCGGCTCGCTGTTCATCGGGATCTCGATGATCACGTTGACGTCGTTGGGCACGTCGCGGCCGGTTGGAACGAGCTCCCAGCTCATGCATCCCGCTCCCTGCAGGTTCGCGGGGAGTATACCGGGAGCCGCTGCCGAACCCGGCAGGGTCGTGCCGGTCCCGGCGGGGAAACCGCCGTGGATCCAACAAATTCCGGCGTGCCGGAGTTGGCGCGGCTGTTGCAAGTCACTGCGGTACCGGTGCTCGCACCCTGCTGGACGCCACAAATGAAACTCGCGCCCTGTTTCGCCCTGATGGTGCCGTTGCTGCTGCCCATGCGTGCGATCGCCGATCCGGAGCCGCAACCGCTGCCCGATTACCTGCAGGACCGCGGCACCGGCGTCACCACGTCGCTGTTCGGCACTTACGTGCGGGGCGGCGAGTTGCTG
This sequence comes from Gammaproteobacteria bacterium, assembly GCA_031396825.1. Taxonomy (GTDB): domain Bacteria; phylum Pseudomonadota; class Gammaproteobacteria; order Nevskiales; family Nevskiaceae; genus JACPFV01. The sequence continues at coordinate 4,613 of JANNLM010000171.1, forward strand.
TTCTATCCGTTCTACGAATACACCTATTCGGACGGTGACGAGTACCACGGCAGCGAGCTCGGCTACACCGGCAGCACCGATTACCTGGGCACGGTGCGCGAGCACGAAGCAGTGATCTACCTGGCCTACGGCATCACCGAAGATCTCGCGTTCGAGTTCGAGAGCGAGGTTTACGTCCACAAGACGCTGGAAAAGGCCGACGACGACACGACCTCCGGCATCCCGGATCGGATGAAAGAATCCGGCGTGGGCGAGACCGAGCTGCAGCTGCGCTGGCGTTTCGCACGCGAAACGGCGACGCGGCCGGAGTTCTACGCCAATCTCGAGGTCGTGCCGCCGCTGGGGCGTGGCAGCGACAACGTGCTGATCGGCGCCAGCGACTGGGAGTACGCCATCGGCCTGGGCATGGTCGCCGGCCACTCCTGGGGCACGCTGACGCCGCGCATCTCGGTCGTCTACGAGGCCGCCGAGGACAAGGTCGAGGCGGGCGAATATGCCATCGAGTACCTGAAGCGGCTGTCGCCGTCGTGGCGCTGGGTCACCACGCTCGAGGGCGAGAGCAGCGACGTCATCGTCGTGCTCGAGGCGCAGTGGCACTTCAGCCCGCGCGCCTACTGGAAGTTCAACAGCGGTTTTGGCCTGACCGAGAAGGCCGACGATTTCGCGCCCGAGATCGGGCTGATGATGTCGTTCTGATGGCGCCGTGAACTGGAGAGGCGGCCCATGACAACAGCACGCGTGAGAGCCTGGGGCGCGGGACTGGCCCTGGGGCTGGCCGGCGCGGGATTCCCGGCTTGGGCCATCGGGTCCTCCGAGGAGGTGCGTTCGATGACGCGCTCCGGTGACGTTCTCCAGGTTGGAATTCCGGCGGCTGCATTTATCCTGACGTTCGTGTTCGACGGCGACGGCGACGCCGTGGCCCAGGCGGCGCGGCCTGCGGTCGCGGGCGCCCGGCGCGAGACCCTGGTCGACTGGAGGCTGACCGGGTCGCCGCGACGCGACCTGGTGATGGCGGTGGTGCGCGCCGAGATGACCACATACGGGCTCAAGTACAGCATCAGTTCCGAGCGCCCCAACGGCCACCCGCATTCCTTTCCGTCCGGCCACACCGCGGCCGCGTTCGCCGGGGCGGAGTTCATCCGCAAGCAGTATGGCGGGACCCTGGGCATCGCGGCCTACGCCTCCGCCACGTTCGTCGGCTGGACCCGGGTGGTATCCGGTAACCATTGGACGCATGACGTGGTGGCGGGGGCCGCCATCGGCGTACTCAGCAATCACGACTCGCTCCGCTGGAGCGGCCGGTTCGGCGAACTCTCGGTCGTGCCCATGCTGTTTGAAGCGTCCGGACACGACTACGACGGCGCGGGTCCGGCCCCGCCGGCCGGCGACATCATGCCCACCGTGCAGTTCCGGCTGGAATTCTAGGCGGCGGAAAAAAGGGCGGCCCGCGGGCCGCCCTTTGGCGTTGCCCGGATGCTTAAAGCAGCGGCACCATCAGCAGTGCGACGATGTTGATGATCTTGATCAGCGGGTTGATGGCCGGGCCGGCGGTGTCCTTGTACGGATCGCCGACGGTGTCACCGGTGACCGCCGCCTTGTGCGCCTCGGAACCCTTGCCGCCGAAGTGGCCGTCCTCGATGTACTTCTTGGCGTTGTCCCACGCGCCGCCGCCGGTGGTCATCGAGATGGCGACGAACAGGCCGGTGACGATGGTGCCGATCAGCACGCCGCCGAGCGCCTTGGGGCCGAGCACCAGGCCGACGATGACGGGCACGAAGATCGGCAGCAGGGAGGGCACGATCATTTCCTTGATCGCGGCCTTGGTCAGCATGTCGACGGCCACGCCGTACTGCGGCTTGGCGGTGCCTTCCATGATGCCCTTGATCTCCTTGAACTGGCGGCGCACTTCGATCACCACCGCGCCGGCGGCGCGACCGACCGCTTCCATGCCCATCGCCCCGAACAGGTAGGGCACGAGGCCGCCGATGAACAGGCCGATGATGACCATGTGATCGGACAGGTCGAACGCGATGCCCTGGTACTTCGGGATCAGGTTCAGGTTGTGCGTGTAGTCCGCGAACAGCACCAGCGCGGCGAGACCGGCCGAGCCGATGGCATAACCCTTGGTAACAGCCTTGGTCGTGTTGCCGACCGCGTCCAGCGGATCGGTGATGGCGCGGATTTCCTTGGGCAGCTTCGCCATCTCGGCGATGCCGCCGGCGTTGTCGGTGATCGGACCGTAGGCGTCGAGCGCCACGATCATGCCGGTCAGCGACAGCATGGCGGTCGCCGCGGTTGCGATGCCGTACAGGCCGGACAACTCGAACGAGGCGTAGATCGCCGCGCACACCGCCAGCACCGGCAGTGCCGTGGACTTCATCGAGATGCCGAGGCCCGCGATCATGTTGGTCGCGTGGCCGGTCTGCGAGGCCGCGGCG
>JANNLM010000197.1:0-4040 GCA_031396825.1 Gammaproteobacteria bacterium
CCAGGGCGCCGGCGAGCCGCCACGGCTGGGCGACGCGCTGCCAGTCCTGCTTCTCGGAGTAGGCGCCCTGCAGCAGGTTGATCGAAGCCTGCGGCTGCCAATGGCGTGCGAACACCTCGAGCGCGCTGCCGTAGCCCGGCAGCAGTTCGAGCTGCTGGCTGGCGCCGGAAAAGTCGAACTCGACGTCGCGGGTGATGAATAGCCGCAGCGCGGCGCGCCCATCGGGATCCGCGATCCGCAGGTAGGTGCCAAGGTCTTCGGGCGCGCAGGCGAAGCCGGTCCAGGCGCCGGTGCGCACGGTGACGCGGCCAGGCTCGGCGAGCCCGGTCCAGCGGCCGGCTTCGGGCACCGGCAGGCAGAGCGTCTCGGGCACCAGCGCTTCGGGACGCGCGCCGCGCTCGCGCAGCGGCGCCAGCCACGACTCCAGTCGCGCGCGCGCGACGATCGCGATCGGGTGCGCGCCGCCGTCGGCGGCGCCCGGCGCGCCGATGGCGAAATGCAAGGTGTCGACGTCCTCGGCGAGCTGGTCCTCCAGCGCGTACGGCGCCGCCTGCAGGATGCGCTGCGGCGCACGCGCCGGCACCTGCACCGATGCGAGCCGCACGTCCGCGCCCGGCACGAACAGCACGATGCGCCGTCCGGCGGCGAGCGGGACGATGGTGTCGAGCGGGGCTTGCTGGACCTGCACGCCGACGCCGGGCTGGGCCGAGGCCAGCGCATAGGAGAGCGGCGCGTCCGGCGCGGCGTCGCGCAACTGCAGGTAGAGGGTGTCGCGCATCGGGGCCTGTTATTCGGCTTCGGCGCTGTGGGCCAGGACGACAGGTGCCTTGTTTTCCGGTCGCTGGATCAGACTGTACAGCGCCACCCGGCTGCTGCCAACGAAAACCTCGCCCTGGATCTGGAAATACTGGCTGCGCCAGGTGAGCTGGTCCTTGACCTCGTTGCCCACCGGCCACGGGCCGTCCTTGACCAGGGCCGCAAGGCCGGCGGCATCGCGCACCGGCTGCTCGACGCGGCGCTCGATCCAGCCGCGCAGCCGGGTGTCGTCGACCTGTTCGGCCAGCGCGCGCAGCACGGCCTCGGACGCGGTGTTGACGTTGATCGGCGCGGACTTGCCGGCGGCGTCCAGCGGCAGCGCGGCGACGTGCGGCCGCAGCGCCTCGTACAGCTTCGGCGTCATGCCGCGCACCGCCAGCAACTCGGACACCACCGTGAACGGGCGATTGGCGGCGCGGTAGGGCGGCGTGAGGCCCAGGTAATCGGCGTCTTCCGCGCCGTTCATCGAGCCCGGAGTCTGGTCGGCGTCGCTCCAGTCCTGGATCGCATCCACCAGGCCGGGTTGCGGGTCCTGCTCGGAAAAACCGCGCAGCAGCCGGCGGAATTGCTCGACGACCTTGGGGTTCTTGGGATTGACGCCGTTGAGGTTGATGCGGCCCTGCAGGTCCTGCACGGTGCCGCGCACGAAGCCCTGGTCCACCGGCAGGTAGTCCACCGGCTTGCTCCAGTCCTCGTCAAGGCCGTCGTGCTGGCTGTCCTTGCGGTCGGACTCGAGGATGCCGAGCACCCAGGCCTCGACCCCGCGCGTGACCCACCAGGCCTGCTCGTTGTCGCGCAGGCCGGCGGCGCGATGGATCGCGAGGCTGGTCGAAGACAGCAGCGCGGTCGCCGCAAGCGTGGCGAGCGCCACGACCAGCATCGCCGTGATCAGCGCGACGCCCGCGGGCCGGCGCTTCACGTGGCCTTGCCGTTGGCGGCGCTGAACAGCAGGCGGACTTCGCCGAGGTCTTTCAGCGTCAGGGTGACCTCGACGGCGCGCGGAACTTCGTCGAGCGTCGCAGCCCCGGCGGTCCCTGCCGGCGGCCAGGCGTCGGCCCACTCCGCGCCCTGCAGGAAGCGCCAGCGCACTTCCTCGACCTGCTCGAGCACCACGACCTCGGAGGGCGTGGCGTCCTGCGCGCGATCGAGCGCGCGCCAACTGACGCGCACCAGGCGGCTGTCGTCGTCGAGCCGGTAAGCGACGCGCTCCAGCGCGGAACGCGGCTGCCCGAGCGGATTGCGCCAGCCGCTGCGGGTGAATTCAACGGCGCCGTCGGGCAGCACGGCCAGTGCGCCCTGCGGCTCGCCGTAGCCGTCGCGAGCCGAGCGCGCGCGCAGTTGTTGCAAGTCGTTGCGCAGGCGCACGTAGGCCCGCTGCAGCGCCGCGGTGCGCTCGAGCGAAGCCATGACGTGCGTGCGCGCCTTGAGCACGGCGTCGAGGCCGCCATAGGCCAGCATCGCCACCACGGCGAATATCAGCAGGACGACGATCACCTCGATCAGCGTGAATCCCTTCGAGGGGCCGGGCGCGCGCCTCATGGCATGCGCTCCGTCACGAACGACGACAGCGCCGCCGACTGGCCCTCGGGCTGGGCTTTGGGGCGCACCGTGATATCCACGCGCCGCACGCGAGGGTCGGGGGTCTCCGACACGGTGACGTCCCAGCGCCAGTCGAGGTCGGCCAGCTCCGCGTCGCCGTCGCTCTTGCCGACGGCCGGCCAGCCCGGCTCGAGCCCGATCTCGGTCAGGCGGTTGTGCGCGACCCACAACGCCAGTGTTTTTTCCCGCAGCACGGCGGCGCTGGCGCCGTAGCGCCCGGTGCTGGTGATGATCGCCGCGAGCGCGAAGCCCAGCACGAACACGGCGATGAGCACCTCGATCAGCGTGAAGCCGCGAGCGTTCCGACGGCGAACTGGTTTCACGAGTTCCCCTTGCGATCCAGCGTCACGCGGCCGAGCAGGTCGCCGCTGAGCCGATAGTAGGGGTCGTACTGCAGTGCCTTGAGGTCGAGGATGAACTCGGTGGCATCGCCGCTCGACAACAACATGACCTGCGGCTGGAGCTCGGCCTTGGCGTCACCGGTGCGCACCGGCGTGACGGAGCGCCCGTCGACCTGCAGGCGCAGGTAGAACGGCTCGGCCAGCGCGCGAGCCCGCAGCGGGCCGGCTTCCTCGAGGGGTTGCCAGCGGCCGTCCTTGAGCACGAGGAACTCGTACCCTTCGGGGGTCTGCACGAAGCCGAGCTCGATTCCCTGCAGCACGGCTTCGTCGGCGGCCAGCGCGAACAGCTCCTGCAGGCGCCGCGCCTCGATCGCGAGGCGATCGTCGACCGAGCGACGGCCGATGGAGAGCAGGGCAAACGTCGCCATCACGCCGATGATGACGACGACCACCAGGACTTCCAGCAGGGTGAAGCCGCCGGCCCGATGGCGGGCCGGCGTCCTGAGCGAGCCCCATATAGGGGGCGAGTCGAAGGACCTCATGAGATCCCTCGCTGCGCTCGGGATGACACCGAAGGCTCAGCCTTCGACGTTCCAGTTCCCGACATCGGCGTCCGGGCCTTCGCCGCCGGGCTTGCCGTCGGCGCCCATCGAGAAGATGTCGAAATTGCCCTTGTTGCCGGGCTGCAGGTACTGGTACGGGGTGCCCCACGGGTCTTTCGGCAAGCGCGTGATGTAACCCGAGCGCCAATTCTTGGGCTGGGGGTCGCCCGAGGGCTTGTTGACCAACGCATCGAGGCCCTGCTGCGTGCTCGGGTAGTAGAAGTTGTCGAGCTTGTACATCTCCAGCGCGCTCTCGAGTTGGCGGATGTCGGCTTGCGCCTTGACCGCGCGCGCCTCGTCCGGCTTGCTGGTCAGCCGCGGCACGATCACCGCGGCAAGGATGCCCAGGATCACGACGACCACCATGATCTCGATGAGCGTGAAGCCTGCCTCGAGTCGCCGAAGGCGTGCCGAGGGGCCCTGCGCGCGTGCCGCACTGAATCCGGTAATGTTCATGAATTCCCGCATTGAAATCGCTCCATAACCAAATGATAACAAACGCGGACTACCGCTCGGCCGCGGCATGGCTGCCGCCGCTGGTGGTGATGCTGCTGATCCTGCTGCTTGGGCTGGGCGGTGAGACCGCGCGCGAGGCGCTGCGCTTCGAGCGCGAAGCCATCGCCGCCGGGGAATGGTGGCGCCTGCTGAGCTGCAACTTCGTGCACCTCGGCTGGTGGCACCT
>JANNLM010000215.1:0-6482 GCA_031396825.1 Gammaproteobacteria bacterium
GCGCCTCGGCCTCGCCCAGCTGCACCAGCTGCGCGGGCGCGTGGGGCGCGGCGCCGGTGACAGCCAGTGCGTGTTGCTGTACCAGCCGCCGCTATCCGACAACGCGCGCGCGCGGCTCGACGTGCTGCGCCACACCCAGGACGGCTTCGCCATCGCCCAGCGCGACCTCGAGCTGCGCGGACCCGGCGAGCTGCTCGGCCGGCGCCAGACCGGCGAGATGGGCTTCCGCCTCGCCGACCCGGTGCGCGATGCGCCGCGCGTGCCGGCGCTGCAGGCGCTGGCGGACCGCTGGCTGGCCAGCGAGCCGGTCGCCGCTTCCCAGCTGGTGCGGCGCTGGGTCGGCGACTGGCACCGCTACGCGGAGGCCTGAACGAGGATTGGCGGCGCCACGCGGATCTGGTTGGTGCCGGAGCGCTTGGCCTCGTACATCGCGCCGTCGCCGGCCCGGATCATGTCCGCGGGGCTCAGCGCGTGCTGCGGATACAGCGCGACACCGATGCTGGCGCCGACGCGCAGATCCTTGCCGCCGTAGGCCACCGGCGACGCCAGCGCATCCAGCATGCGCTGGGCCAGGACCACCGCCGCGTTCGAGTCCTGCACTTCCTTGAGGATCGCGATGAACTCGTCGCCGCCGCGGCGCGCGAGCGTGTCGTCGGCACGCACGACGTCGCGGCAGCGTTGTGCCACCGCCTTCAGCACCGCGTCGCCGGCGTCGTGTCCGTGGGTGTCGTTGATGTTCTTGAAGCCGTCCAGGTCGATGAACAGCACGGCGACGTGGCCGCCCGAGCGGATCGCGCCGAGCATGGCCTGCTCGAGCCGGTCGGTTGCCAGCCGCAGCGTCGGCGCGTCGGTGAGCTCGTCGTGCATCGCCAGCTGGCGGATCATCTCGCGCTGGCCGTCCACTTCCTCGAGCAGCTGCACCGTCGAGCTGTGGAAGCTGGTGACCGAGGAGAACAGCAGCAGCGGCAGCAGCACCACCGCCACCACCACGTTGACCCAGGCGATGACCGACCGGATGTACACGTTGGCGTCGTACGGCATGGTCAGCCAGCCCTGAATGAAGCCGGTCGCCGCCACCGCCGTGACCGCGAGCGTCAGCAGGGCTGCGACCAGTCCGGCGCGCACCGAGTACAGCGCGGTGAACAGCAGGATGCTCAGTGACAGCCACCACACGCTCGGCCCGACCATGCCGGTCGAGGCCAGTCCGGCGCACCCGATCGTCCAGAACAGCGCCACGATCATGCTCAACTTGAAAGTCGTCGAAAGGCGTTCCCGGATGAAGAAGATGCAGGCGACGAGCACCGCCAGCGCGAGGTGCATGGAGTAGATCGGCAGCCAGCCCGTGGTGCTGGCGCGCATCGCGGACAGCGGCGCGCCGACCATCGCGACGATGAACAGGCTCAGCCACAGGCGGTCGATGATTTCCGCGCGGATGGCGGCCAGCCGATGACGCAGCGAGACGGGCCGCGTCGAGCGCAGCAAGCGCAGGGCCAGCGAGTCGGCCCGCCGTTTACCCGAATCGATTGCGCTGCTCATGCCCGTTCTCGCATCGAGAACCCCCCGGGGCGTGTGAGCTAGTATCCCCCGCCAACCCATGCGTGAAAAGCTGACCGATTACCTGCTGCTGATGCGGCTGCACAAGCCGATCGGCCTCTGGCTGCTGCTGTGGCCGACGCTATGGGGACTGTGGTTCGCCGCCGCCGGCCCGCCGCCGGCAAGGGTGCTGGTGATTTTCGTGCTGGGCACCGTGCTGATGCGCTCGGCGGGCTGCGTTATCAACGACCTCGCCGACCGCAACTTCGACCCGCACGTCGCGCGCACCAAGGACCGGCCGATCGCGGCCGGCCGCGTCACGCCCGACGAGGCCCTGCGGCTGTTCGTGGTGCTCTGCCTGATGGCCTTCGGCCTGGTCACCCAGCTCAACCTCGCCACCGTGCTGCTGTCGCTGCCGGCGGCGCTGCTCGCGGCGAGCTACCCCTACGCCAAGCGTTTCCACTCGATGCCGCAGGCGCACCTGGGCCTGGCGTTCTCCTGGGGCATCCCGATGGCGTTCACGGCGACGGGCCAGCCGGTGCCATGGCTGCTGTGCGGCGAGCTGATGCTGGCCACGGTGCTGTGGGCGGTGGCCTACGACACCTTCTACGCCATGGTGGATCGCGCGGACGACCTGCGCGTCGGCGTGAAATCGAGCGCGATCCTGTTCGGGCGCCACGACCTGCTGGCGACCCGCGTGCTGCAGTTGGCCGTGATCGGGCTGCTCGCGTCGGCCGGGTGGGGCCTGGGGTACGGCTATGCCGCCGGGCTGGGGACGGCAGCCGGCCTGGCCCTGTACCAGCAGTGGCTCGCGCGGGCGCGCGACCCGGCCGGCTGCTTCAAGGCTTTCCTCAACAACGCCTGGTTCGGCGCGGCGGTGTTCGCCGGGCTGGCCTTCGACCTGGCACGCCTTTAGGTCACGCGCGCCGCGGCCCAGACCTCGATGCGGGCGGCGCCCGCCGCCCGTGCGGCGCGGGCCAGCTCGGAGGCAGTGGCGCCGGTGGTGATGACGTCGTCCAGCAGGACGACGTGCCGCCCGCGAGCCACAGCCGCGTCCACGGCGAAAGCGCCGCGCACGTTGCGCCGCCGCCCGGCCGCGTCGAGCCGCGTCTGCTCCTGGGTCGCGCGCAGGCGGTGCGCGCCCGCCGGCTCGAAGCGCAGCGCCAGGCGCCGGGCGATCTGGCGCCCCAGCTCGACGGCCTGGTTGTAGCCACGCCGGCGCAGACGCCCGGGATGCAAGGGCATCGGGATCAGCACCTCGGGCAGCGGTTGCGGGCGCAGCGCCAGGCGCGCAGCCATGAGTGCGCCGATGACGTGCGCGGGCGCCAGGCGCGCGTGGAATTTCAGCTCGACGATGGCCTGCGCCAGGGGCGGCTGGTAACGGAACGCGGCCCAGCTCCGGTCCTGCGGCGGCGCCTCGCTCAGGCATGCGGCGCAGACATCCGTGCGGGCGCCCTCGGGCAGCGGCAGTGCGCAGGCGCGGCACGCCGGCGCGTTCCACGGCAGGGCGGCGGCGCACGCGGCGCAAGCCGCCGTCGCGCCTGAAATCCGGCGGCACCAGTAGCACCGCGCCGGCGCCAGCAGGTCCAGGAGCGCGCCCACAGTGTTGTCAACCATGCCGGTCGTCATAAGTTGACAGAAGTCATATCTGTATGAAAAATAAAGCCAATTCCTGTTGAGGAGGGGCTTGCGTGCACCGATCCGACCTGCGGCATGACTGGAATCCGGCGGAGGTTCTGGCGCTGTTTGGCGCGCCTTTCAACGACCTCCTGTTCCGCGCGCAAGAGTTGCACCGGCGCTACTTCGAAGCAAATCGCGTGCAGCTCAGCACGCTGCTGTCGATCAAGACCGGCGCCTGCCCCGAGGATTGCGCGTACTGCCCGCAGTCCGCGCGCTATCACACCGGCGTGAAAACCGAGCCGCTCATGGACCTCGTCGCGGTCACGGCCGCCGCCCGCGCCGCCAAGGAGCAGGGCGCCACGCGCTTCTGCATGGGCGCCGCCTGGCGCGCACCCAAGGACCGCGACATCGAGAAGGTGGCGGACATGGTGCGCGAGGTGCGGGCCCTGGGGCTGGAGACCTGCCTGACGCTGGGCATGCTCAAGCCGGAGCAGGCCCGGCGCCTGTCCGACGCGGGGCTCGACTACTACAACCACAACCTCGACACCTCCGAGAGCTACTACAAGGAAATCATCACCACGCGCGACTACGGCGACCGCCTCGATACGCTCAACAACGTGCGCCAGGCCGGAATCAAGGTCTGCTGCGGGGGCATCGTCGGCATGGGCGAGAAGGTCGAGGACCGTGCGGAACTGCTGCGGACCCTGGCCAACCTGCCCCAGCACCCCGAATCGGTGCCGATCAACAACCTGGTGCAGGTCGAGGGCACCCCGCTCAAGGGCGTCGCCGCCCTCGATCCGCTCGAATTCGTCCGCACCATCGCCGTGGCGCGGGTGCTGATGCCGCAAGCCTACGTGCGGCTGTCGGCCGGCCGCTCGGAGATGAGCGACGAGCTGCAGGCCCTGTGTTTCCTCGCCGGCGCCAACTCGATTTTCTACGGCGAGAAGCTGCTGACCACCGGCAACCCGCAGCACGAGCGCGACAAGGCCTTGTTCGAGCGCCTCGGCCTGCGCGCCGAGGCCCGCGTCGAGGCTGAAAACGCCTGCGACACCGAGGCCCGGGCGCAGGCGTGAGGGCGCCATGAGCGGCCTGGAGCAGCGGCTCAAGGCCGAGCTGGCGCGGCTTCGCGCCGCGGACCTGTATCGCACGCGGCGCGTGGTGGAGGGCCGCCACGGCGTCGAGCTCGACGTGGACGGGCGGCGCTGCGTCAGCTTCTGCTCGAACGACTACCTGGGGCTCGCCGCCGACCCGCGCATCGCCGAGGCCGCGGCGCGGGGGCTGCGCGAGTGCGGCACCGGCAGCGGCGCCGCGGCGCTGATCTCGGGCTACAACCGCGAGCACCGCGCCCTCGAGGAGGAACTCGCCGCCTTCACCCGCCGCCCGCGCGCACTGCTGTTCGGCTCGGGCTGGGCCGCCAACCTCGGCGTGCTGCGCGCGGTGCTCGACAAGTCCGGCGCGCTGGTGGCGGACGAGCTGAACCACGCCTCGCTGATCGACGGCGGGCGCCTGTCCGGCGCGCGCTACGAGCGCGTCGCCCACCGCGACCTGGCCGGCTTCGAGCGCGCGCTCGGCCGCGTGCGCGGCGGGCCGGTCGTGCTGGCGACCGACAGCGTCTTCAGCATGGACGGCGACCTCGCGCCGCTGCGCGAACTGGCGGCCCTGTGCCGGCGCGAGGACGCGGCGCTCATGGTCGATGACGCCCATGGCTTCGGCGTGCTGGGCGAGGGCGGGCGCGGGGCCCTGTTCGAGGGCGCGCCGCTGCGCGGCGACGACGTCCCGGTCTACATGGCGACGCTGGGCAAGGCGCTCGGCGTCGCGGGCGCGTTCGTCGCGGGTTCCGAGGCGCTGGTCGAGTACCTGGTGCAGCGCGCGCGCTCGTGGGTGTTCTCGACGGCGCCGCCGCCGGCGCTCGCCGCCGCGGCGCGCGAGGCGCTGCGCCTGGTGCAGGCCGAGCCGGAGCGGCGTCGCGACCTGTTCGACCGCGTCGCGCGCCTGCGCGCCGGCGCCGCGCAGCTCGGCATCGCGCTCGGCAGTTCCACGACGCCGATCCAGCCGCTGGTGCTGGGCGACGAGCGGCGCGTGCTGGCGGTGTCGGCCGCGCTGCTGCAGCGCGGCTTCTGGGTCGCGGCGATCCGTCCGCCCACCGTGCCGCGCGGCACCGCGCGCCTGCGCATCACGCTCAGCGCGGCGCACGCGCCGGCGCAGGTCGACGCGCTGCTCGACGCGCTCGCCGGCGCGCTGCGCGAGACCGCGAGCCTCGAGACCGCCGCCGCTTGACCGGCGCCCGCACGCTGTTCGTCACCGGTACCGACACCACGGTCGGCAAGACGCGCGTGGCCTGCGCGCTGATCCGCGCCGCGCGCGAGCGCGGCATCCGGGTCTGCGGCTGGAAGCCGGTCGCCACCGGCTGCGAGACCGCCGCGGGCGGCCTGCGCAACGCCGACGCGCTGGCGCTGCAATCCGCCGCCGGCACCGGCGAGCCGTACGCGCTGCTCAATCCCTGCGCCTACGAGCCGGCCGTCGCCCCGCACCTCGCGGCGGCGCTCGCGCAGCGGCCCATCCGCATCGCCGAGCTGGACCGCGCGCACCGTGAGCTGGCGCGGCGCTACGAGTTGATCGTCGCCGAGGGCGCCGGCGGCTGGCGCGTGCCGCTCGATGAGGTCTGGACCCTGGGCGCCTGGGTCGCCGAGCGCGAATGGCCGGTGCTCCTGACCGTCGGCGTGCGGCTGGGCTGCCTGAACCACGCGATGCTCACGGCCGAGGCGATCGGGCGCGATACGCAGCTGGCCGGCTGGATCGGCAACGTACTGCCGCCGCCGATGGACCTGCTCGAGGAGAACCTGGCGACGCTGCGCGCACGCCTCGCGGCGCCGTGCTGGGGCGTGGTGGCGGCGGGAGCGGAGGACGTCGGGGACCGCGGCGCGCTCGGCGATGCGCTCGAGCGCTGGCGCCGGATCAGGTCGCCGGAGTCTCTTCTTCCGGCGGATCCTCGTCCATGATGTGATCGACCGCGAGCGGCAGCGCCTCTTCCTGCATCAGGCGCTGCGCCAGCACGGCGGCCTGGGTGCGCCGCACCAGTCCCAGCTTGCGCAGGATCACGGTCATGTGCGCCTTCACGGTTGCTTCCGTGATGGTGAGTTCGTGCGCGATCTGCTTGTTGAGGCGGCCGTCGGCCAGCATCAGCAGCACGCGCAGCTGCTGCGGCGACAGGCTGGCGACTTTCTGCGCGAGTTCGGCGTCCTTGCCGCTATCGGGCGACTTCGGCACCTCGGGCGGCGTCCACACCTTGCCACCGAGGGCGGTCAGCACGGCCTCGCCCATGGTTTCGA
>JANNLM010000247.1:0-5845 GCA_031396825.1 Gammaproteobacteria bacterium
TTGGCGTGCAGCGTCGAGATCGACAGGTGGCCGGTGTTGGCCAGCTGGATGCAGGCCTCCATGGTGTCGCGCTTGCGGATCTCGCCGATCAGGATCACGTCCGGCGCCTCGCGCAGCGAGCTCTTCAGCGCGTTCTCGTAGCTGTGCGAATCCTGGCCGACCTCGCGCTGGTTGATGATGGACTTTCCGTTCGGGTGCAGGAACTCGATCGGGTCCTCGATCGTCAGGATGTGGCCGGACTTGTTCTGGTTGCGGTGGTTGATCATCGCCGCCAGCGTGGTCGACTTGCCCGACCCGGTCGCGCCGACCATCAGCAGCATGCCGCGCTTGTGCAGGATCAGCTCTTTGAGCACCTCGGGCACGCCGAGGTCCTCGAGCACCGGCACCTGGCTCTTGACGTAGCGCAGCACCATGCCCAACACGTTGCGCTGGTGGAAGATGTTGACGCGGAAGCGGCCGAGGGTGCCGGCCTGCAGGGCGAGGTCGAGCTCGAGGTTGCTGCGCAGGTGGGCCACCTGGTCCGGCGTCAGGATCGACAGCGCCAGGTCGCGGATGAACTCGGCGGTGAGCTGCTGCTTGCCGACCGGCAGCATGTCGCCCTCGACCTTCAGCATCGCCGGCGCGCTGGCGGTGAAGAAGATGTCCGAAGCGTTCTTCTGCACCGCGAGGTTCAGGTACGGCAGCAGTTTCGCGAACGGTTGCGCGGCAGCGGCGGCGGCGGGTGTGCTCATTTACGAACGCTCCTTGATTACCGGCGACCGCCCATCAACGGCTTCTGCTCTTCCTTCATCTGCATCTTCTTGACGGCATCGTCTTCCATCAGGTTCTGCTTGGCGCGCTTGGACTTCAGCTTGATGTCGAGGCGCACCTCGTTCTGCGAGTCGGCGTTGCGCACCGCCTCGTCGTAGCTGATGTGGCCGCCCTCGAACAGGTTGAACAGGAATTGGTCGAACGTGATCATGCCCTGCTCGTTCGAGGCCTTCATCACTTCCTTGATGCCGTGGACCTCGCCCTTGAAGATGAGGTCGGAGATCAGCGGGCTGTTCAGCAGGATTTCCATCGCGGCGACGCGCCCGCCGCCTTCCTTGCGGATCAGGCGCTGCGAAATGATGGCCTTGATGTTGAGCGACAGGTCCATCAGCAGCTGCTCGCGCTTGCCTTCCGGGAAGAAGTTGATGATGCGGTCGAGGGCCTGGTTGGAGCTGTTGGCGTGCAGCGTGGCGAGCACCAAGTGGCCGGTTTCGGCGAAGTTCACCGCGTGCGTACTCCATGCCTTCCTGGGTGCGGATTTCGCCGATCAGGATGACGTCGGGCGCCTGGCGCAGCGTGTTCTTGAGGGCGTTGTCCCACGAGAAGGTGTCGGTGCCGACCTCGCGCTGGTTGACGATGCAGCCCCGGTGCGGATGCACGTACTCGATCGGGTCCTCGATGGTGATGATGTGGCCCTTGGTGTTCTCGTTGCGGTAGCCGATCATCGCCGCGAGCGACGTGCTCTTGCCGGAGCCGGTGCCGCCGACCATCAGCACCAGGCCGCGCTTCTCCATCACGATCTTGCGCAGCTGCTCGGGCAGCCCCAGCGACTCGAAGGTGGGGATGGTGGTGTTGATCGTGCGCAGCACGCCACTGACCTTGTTCTGCTGGACGAAGGCGTTGACGCGGAAGCGGCCGATGTTCGGCGGCGCGATCGCGAAGTTGCACTCGTTGGTGGACTCGAATTCCTTGACCTGCCGGTCGGTCATCAGCGAGCGCATGATGATCGCCGAGGCTTCGCCGGTCAGCGGCTTCTCCATGACCGGCGTCATCGCGCCGTCGACCTTGATCGCCGGCGGGAAGCCGGCCGAGATGAACAGGTCCGAGCCGTTCTTCTGCTTCATCAGCGTGAGCAGTTGCTGGACCAGCTTGATAGCTTGTTCGCGTTCCATGCTTGTCTCCCCTTCCCGGCCTGGATCAGACCTGGAAGTTCATCGGGTCCGCCGCCTTGCTGCGCGCCTCTTCCTTGTCCACCAGGCCTTTCTTGACGAGGTCCTTCAGGCACTGGTCGAGCGTCTGCATGCCGTCCTTCTGGCCGGTCTGGATCGCCGAGTACATCTGGGCGACCTTGGCCTCGCGGATCAGGTTCCGGATGGCCGGGTTGCCGATCATGATTTCGTGCGCGGCGGCACGGCCGCCGCCCTTCTTCTTCAGCAGCGTCTGCGAGATCACCGCGCGCAGCGACTCCGACAGCATGGAGCGGATCATTTCCTTTTCCGCCGCCGGGAACACGTCAATCACGCGATCGATCGTTTTCGCAGCCGAAGTCGTATGCAGCGTGCCGAACACCAAGTGGCCCGTCTCGGCCGCGGTCATGGCCAGGCGGATGGTCTCGAGGTCGCGCATTTCGCCGACCAGGATGCAGTCCGGGTCCTCGCGCAGCGCGCTGCGCAGCGATTCATTGAAGCCGAGCGTGTCGCGATGGACCTCGCGCTGGTTGATCAGGCACTTCTTGGAGGTGTGCACGAACTCGATCGGGTCTTCGACCGTCAGGATGTGCCCCATCTCGCTTTCGTTGATGTGGTTGACGATGCCGGCCAGCGTGGTGGACTTGCCCGAGCCGGTCGGCCCGGTCACCAGCACCAGGCCGCGCGGGTAGCCGGCGATGTCCTTGAAAATCGGCGGGCACTTGAGGTCTTCCAGCGACAGGATCTTGGAAGGAATGGTCCGGAACACGCCGCCCGAGCCGCGGTTGTGGGTGAAGGCGTTGACGCGAAAGCGCGCCAGGCCCGGGATTTCGAAGGAGAAATCGGTTTCGTAGAACTCGTCCCACGCCTTGCGCTGCTTGTCGTTCATGATGTCGTAGATCATGTCGTGCACTTGCTTGTGCTCGAGCGGCGGCAGGTTGATGCGCTTGACGTCGCCGTCGACCCGGATCATCGGCTCCACGCCGGCGGACAGGTGCAAGTCGGAGGCACCCTGCTTGGTCGAAAACGTCAGCAGCTGCGCGATATCCACGAAAATCCCCCTTTGGCCCGCAGGCCCGCGGCTTGTGTCGCCGCCCGGACGCCCAGACACTAATTGTATTCACGCCCCGGGGCAACATGAGCGTTGATTACAGCCGGATTTCCGGCCATCTCGCTGCACTGCACCAGCGCATGGCCGCGGCCTGCGCGCAGGCCGGCCGGCCTGCGGCCGCGGTGACCCTGCTCGCGGTCGGCAAGGCCCAGCCCCTGGCTGCGCTGGCCGCCGCCGCGGCTGCCGGCCAGCGCGACTTCGCCGAGAACTACGTGCAGGAAGCGCTGGCCAAGATCGCCGCGCTGCCGCGCGCGGGCCTGACCTGGCACTTCATCGGGCCGCTGCAGGCCAACAAGACCGCCGACGTCGCGCAGCACTTCGACTGGGTGCACGGCGTGGACCGCGAGAAGGTCGCGCGCCGGCTGGCGGTGCAGCGTGGCACTTCGCTGCCGCCACTGAACGTGTGCGTGCAGGTCAACATTTCCGGGGAGGCCAGCAAGTCCGGCGTCGCGCCGGGCGACGCGGCCGCGTTGTGTCGCGCCGTCGCCGCGCTGCCGCGCCTCAAGCTACGCGGACTGATGGCGATCCCCGCGCCGGCGAAAAAAAGGGGACAGTCCCCTTTTTCCGAACAGCCGGAAAAAGGTGACAGTCCCCAGGCGGCCTACCGGCGGCTGCGGGAGTTGTACGAATCGCTGCGGCGCGAATTCGAACTGGATACACTCTCGGCCGGCATGTCGGACGACTTCGAAGCCGCCATCGCCGAAGGTTCCACGATGATCCGTGTCGGAACCGCAATCTTCGGGAAACGGACCGCATGAGCCAGGATGCCGGAAAACGCGCCGCCGCCGAGGCCGCGCTCAAGTACCTCGTTCCCGGGGAGCCGCTCGGCGTCGGCACCGGCTCGACCGTCAACTTCTTCATCGACGCGCTGGCCGCGCGCAAGGCCGACGTGCCCGGCGCGGTGTCGAGTTCGGAGGCCAGCACGGCGCGGCTCAAGGCCATCGGCATCCCGGTGCTGAACCTCAACGACACCGGCACGCTGTCCATCTACGTGGACGGCGCCGACGAGTCCGACGCGCACCTGCGCCTGATCAAGGGCGGCGGCGGCGCGCTGACGCGCGAGAAGATCGTCGCCGCGGCGTCGCGCCGGTTCGTCTGCATCGTGGACGAAAGCAAATTGGTACCGGTGCTCGGCAAGTTCCCGCTGCCGGTCGAGGTGATCCCGATGGCGCGCAGCTACGTCGCCCGCGAGCTGGTGCGGCGCGGCGGCCAGCCGGTGCTGCGGGAAAACTTCACGACCGACAACGGCAACGTCATCCTCGACGTGCGCAACCTGCACATCACCGACCCGGTGGCGCTCGAGACCGACCTCAACCAGCTCGCCGGCGTCGTCTGCGTCGGCCTGTTTGCGCGACGCCCGGCCGACGTACTGCTCGCCGGCAGCCCCGGCGGCGCGGTGCGCGAACTCAAGCACAAGGAGTAACCCATGAAGGCCCTCGCCTGGATGCTGTGCGCCCTGTTGCCGCTCGCGGTCGCGGCTGCCGACCCCTCCGTCTCGGACCAGATGAAGAAGGCGGCGCAGTCGGACACCACGGCCAACGCCAAGGCCAAGGCCCTGGCGAAGATGGGCATGGACATCACGCCCTCGCCGGGCGGCGCCAAGGTCTACTTCGTCGAGCCGAAGAACGGCGCCGAAGTCACCGGACCGGTCAAGGTCGTGTTCGGCCTGGCGCCGGCGATGGGTGTGGCGCCCGCCGGCGTGCAGCAGAAGAACACCGGCCACCACCACCTGCTGATCGACAACCCGGCGGTGGACCTGACCCAGCCCCTGCCGACGTCGGACCAGGTCAAGCACTTCGGCGGCGGCCAGACCGAGACCACCGTGACGCTGGCGCCCGGCACGCACAAGCTGCAGCTGGTGCTCGGCGACTGGAAGCACCAGCCGCACAGCCCGACGGTCACGTCCGAGACCATCACCATCACGGTCAAGAAATAGGACGCGAGGGAATGAAGATCGCGGGCAGCTCCTTCATCGTCACCGGCGGCGCCTCAGGCCTGGGCGCCGCGACCGTGCGCCACCTCGCCAAGCTGGGCGCGCACGTGCTGATCGCCGACCTCAACGAGCAGGCCGGCCATGACCTCGAGCGCGAGATCGGCGCCGCGGCGCGGTTCGAGCGCGTCGACGTCGCCTCGGACGCCGACGCGAAGCACGCCGTCATGGCCTCGGTCCAGCACTTCGGCGCGCTGCACGGCCTGGTCAACTGCGCCGGCATCGCCACGCCCGGCAAGGTGCTCGGCAAGGAAGGCCCGCTCGCGCTGGAGGCGTTCGAGCGCATCATCCGCATCAACCTGGTCGGCACCTTCAACCTGATCCGCCTGGCGGCCGAGTCGATGTCGAAACACGAGGCCAACGACGAGGGCGAGCGCGGCGTGATCGTCAACACCGCCTCGGTGGCGGCCTTCGACGGCCAGATCGGCCAGCCGGCTTACGCGGCGTCGAAGGCCGGCGTCGCCGGCATGACGCTGCCGATTGCGCGCGAACTGGCGCGCTTCGGCATCCGCGTGGTCACCATCGCGCCCGGCCTGTTCGAGACGCCGATGATGGCCAGCCTGCCCCCGGAAGTCCGCGACGTGCTCGGCAAGACCGTGCCCTTCCCGGCCCGGCTCGGCCGCCCGGCCGAGTACGCGCAGATGGTGCAGGCGATCATCGAGAACCCGATGCTCAACGGCGAGACGATCCGCCTCGACGGTGCGCTGCGGATGGCGCCGAAATGAAAAAAGGGGTCAGGTCCATTTTTCCCGGAGCGTGTGGCGGCGCCAAGCTCTCGAAAAAATGGACCTGACCCCTTTTTTCTAG
>JANNLM010000252.1:0-8192 GCA_031396825.1 Gammaproteobacteria bacterium
CTCGGCGTCGCCGAAACCCGCTTCCAGCGCCGCCAGTCCGGTGAGCAGCTGCTGCACCGAGGCCAGCTGGTCGTGCAGGCTGTTCTCGCCGCCGTAGAGCATCTCCTGGGCGCGCTGGCCCTCGTCGAGCAGGCGCCCGGCATTGGCCAGGCGCTTGTGATCGGTGTCGAGCTGCTCGATTTCACCGGGCCCGAGCTTGAGCGCTTCGAGTTCGCGCAGCTGGTAGCGCAGGAAGTCGAGCTGGGCCGGATCGCGCCCGGCGACGGCGCGCAGCCGCTCGATGCCGGCCTCGGCCTCGGCAAACTCGCGCGCGGCCTGCGCCACCGCCGACAGGGCGTCGCCGTGCGCGCCGAAGTCGTCGAGCAGTTCGCGCTGGGTGTCGGCGCGCAGCAGGCTCTGGTGCTCGTTCTGGCCGTGGATCTCGACCAGCCGCTCGCCGAGTTCGCGCAGGTTGGCCAGCGAGGCCTGCGCGCCGTTGATGAAGGCGCGCGAGCGGCCGTCGGCAGCGACCACGCGCCGCAGCAGGCACGCATTCGGGTTGTCCGCGTCCTCCATGGCCTGTTCGCGCAGGAACGCGCGCGCCGCCAGCGAGCCGTCGAGCGTGAACTCGGCGCTGATCTCGGCCTGGCTCTCGCCGGCGCGGATCAGCGCGGCGTCGGCGCGGTCGCCCAGCACCAGGCCGAGCGCGTCGATCAGGATCGACTTGCCGGCGCCGGTCTCGCCGGACAGCACCGAGAAGCCGCCCTCGAACTCGAGGTCGAGCGCGTCGATGATCGCGAGGTTCCTGATCTGCAGCGAACGCAGCATGGTCAGCGCTGGGAGCGATCCCGGCCCCAATGAAGTTTGTTACGCAAGATGTTGAAATATTTGTAGTTCTTAGGATGGACCAGCTCGAGCACGGCGCCCGCGCGGGTGATTTCCACCTGGTCGCCGGTGCTGACCGTCTCGTCCTGCTGGCCGTCGGCGGTGCACGTCGCGCGCGTGCTGCGCGGGCCGGTCAGCACCAGGCGCACGGCACGGTCGGCGCCGATCACGATCGGCCGGTCGCTGAAGGTATGCGGGCAGATCGGCACGACGGTCAGCGCGTCGAGCCCCGGGTGCAGCACCGGGCCGCCGCCGGACAGCGCGTAGGCAGTCGAACCGGTCGGCGTGGCGACGATCAGGCCATCGGCGCGGTGCAGGCTGATGAACTCGTCGTCGAGCCAGGTCTCGAACTCGAGCATGCGCACCGCGGCCTGGTTGCGGATGACGATGTCGTTGATGGCGAGGATCGGCCCGCGCCGGCGCCGGCCGCGGTGGATCGTGGCCGACAGCATCAGGCGCGGTTCGCGCAGGTAGCGGCCCTTGAGCACTTCGTCGAGCGCCGCGCGCGCGTCGGCCGGGGCCACGTCCACCATGAAGCCGAGGCGGCCGGCGTTGATGCCGAGGATCGGCACGCCGGCCGGGGCCAACGTGCGGCCGGCGTTGAGCAGGGTGCCGTCGCCACCGACCACGACGGCGAGGTCGCAGCGCCGCGCCAGCGCGTCGCGCGACACCGGGCGCGCGCCGCTGCCGCGCACGGCGGCGGCCGAGGCCTTCTCGATCAGCACCTCGCAGCCGCGGCGCGCGAGGTGCCGGCACACCGCGCGCAGCGTCGGCGCCACGCGGGCGTCGTTGAGCTTGCCGATGACGCCGACCGTCTGGAATCTGGTTTCGCTGTGCGGCATGCGCGCGGCTTTCCCTGGGAGCGCCAAAACTACCACGGCGCCCCGTTGGCAACATATTTCTTGACGACCTATTCCCTGCGGGCTAGCGTCGCGCCCATGAAACACAAGAGGGGCGAGGGGCCGCTGGAGCCGCGCGCCGCCGAGCTGCTCAAGCTGCTGGTGGAGCGCTACATCCACGACGGCGAGCCGGTCGGCTCGCGCACGCTGTCGCGCGCCAGGGGCCTGGAGCTGTCGCCCGCCACGATCCGCAACATCATGGCCGACCTGGACGAGCTCGGGCTGGTGTCGTCGCCGCACACCTCCGCCGGGCGCGTGCCGACCACGGCGGGCTACCGCTACTTCGTCGACGCGCTGCTGGCGCCGGAACGGCTGTCGGACCGCGACGAGGCAATGATCGCAGCCGAGCTGGTGCCGCACGGCGGCGAGGCCGACCTGCTGCACGTCGCCTCCGAAGTGCTGTCGTCGCTGACACGCATGGCCGGCGTCGTCACCGTGCCGCGCCGCAACCTCGCCGTGCTGCGCCGCATCGAGTTCCTGCCCTTGTCCGAGCGCCGCGTGCTGGCCATCCTCGTGGTGAACCAGCACGAAGTGCAGAACCGCGTGATCCATACCGACCGCGACTACGGCACCGACGAGCTCGAGCGCTATGCCAACGCCATCAACCAGCACTTCGTCGGCCACGAACTGACCCGCCTGCGCCAGTCGCTGTTCGACGACGTCACCGCGGCCAAGGTCAAGGTGGACCAGACCCTGCTGGACGCGGTGGCCATGGCCGAGCAGGCCCTGACCCAGGCCCCCTTGCGCCACGACTACCTGGTCACCGGCGGCAGCAACCTGATGGCATTCCAGGAACTGGGCGACGTGCAGCGCCTGCGCTCGCTGTTCGACGCGCTCGACCGCAAGCGTGACCTGCTGCAGCTGTTCGACCAGTGCCTCGGCGCGGAGGGGCTGCAGATCTTCATCGGCGATGAATCGGGCTACCGCGTGCTCGACGAGTGCAGCGTGGTCACGGCGCCATACACCATCAATGGCCAGGTGGCGGGAGTGCTGGGCGTCATCGGCCCGACCCGCATGGCCTATTCCCGCATCATCCCGCTGGTCACCGAAACCGCCCGGCAGCTGTCCAAGGGCTTGAAAGCCGAGCGGTAAGCCCCACCTAGGGCTGCAGACGCCCGCCAGGGCATGGAAATCCTTTGCCGGTGAACGACATGAGCGCGACCAACGGCGACACCCCGGCCCCGGCCGATGAGGTCGAGGCGCTGAAGGGCCAGCTGGCCGAAGCCGAGGCCAAGGCCGCCGGGAACTGGGACAAGGCGCTGCGCGCCGCCGCCGAACTCGAGAACGTGCGCCGGCGTGTCGAGCGCGAGTCGGCCCAGATCCAGAAGTACTCCCTCGAGCGCATCCTCGGCGAGCTGATCCAGGTGGCCGACAGCCTCGACCTGGCGCTCAAGGCCGTCGCGGCCGAGAGCGCGGAAACCCGGACGCACCTCGAGGGCCTCTCGCTGACGCATAAACAGCTCTGGGCCACGCTCGAGCGCTACGGCGTGAGCCTGGTGGATCCGGCGGGCGCGCCGTTCAACCCCGAACTGCACGAGGCCGTGACCATGGTCGAGTCGGCCGAAGTGCCGGCCAACCACGTCGTCTCGGTGATGCAGAAGGGCTACAAGCTGCACGACCGCCTGCTGCGGCCAGCGATGGTCGTGGTGGCCCGGGCGCCAGCCTAACCCCTTGAAACAAACCGCTTCACCCCCAGTTAACCCCGCATCGGTTCATTCAATTTTCGGAGCAGTGTTATGGCGAAGATGATCGGCATTGACCTCGGCACCACCAATTCCTGCGTGGCCATCATCGAGGGCGGCCAGCCCAAGGTGATCGAGAACAGCGAGGGCGAGCGCACCACGCCGTCGGTCGTCGCCTACACCGACGAGCCGCAGCCGATCGTCGGCCGCCCGGCCAAGCGCCAGGCCGTGACCAACCCGCACAACACGCTGTACGGCGTGAAGCGCCTGATCGGCCGCCGCTTCGAGGACCCGATGGTCGCCAAGGACATCGGCATGGTTCCGTTCAAGATCGCCAGGGCCGACAACGGCGACGCCTGGGTCGAGGCCAAGGGCCGCAAGATGGCGCCGCCGGAAGTCTCGGCGCAGGTGCTGATGAAGATGAAGAAGACCGCCGAGGATTATCTCGGCGAGAAGGTCACCGAGGCCGTCATCACGGTGCCGGCCTATTTCAACGACTCGCAGCGCCAGGCCACCAAGGACGCCGGCCGCATCGCCGGCCTCGAGGTCAAGCGCATCATCAACGAGCCGACCGCGGCCGCGCTGGCCTTCGGCCTCGACAAGGTCAAGGGCGACCGCAAGATCGCCGTGTACGACCTCGGCGGCGGCACCTTCGACGTCTCGATCATCGAGATCGCGGAAGTCGACAAGGAGCACCAGTTCGAAGTGCTGTCCACCAACGGCGATACGTTCCTGGGCGGCGAAGACTTCGACATGCGCGTGATCGAGTACATCGTCTCCGAGTTCAAGAAGGAGAGCGGCATCGACCTCAAGCGCGACCCGCTGGCCCTGCAGCGCCTGAAGGAAGCGGCCGAGAAGGCCAAGATCGAGCTGTCGTCCACGACGCAGACCGACATCAACCTGCCGTACGTCACGGCGGATGCCTCGGGTCCGAAGCACCTGACCCTGAAGCTGACCCGTGCCAAGCTCGAGTCGCTGGTGGACGACCTGATCGAGAAGACCCTCGAACCCTGCCGCATCGCGCTGAAGGACGCGGGCCTGAAGGCCTCCGAGATCCAGGAAGTCATCCTGGTCGGCGGCCAGACCCGCATGCCCAAGGTGCAGGAAGTCGTGAAGAACCTGTTCGGCCGCGAGCCGCGCAAGGACGTCAACCCGGACGAAGCGGTCGCCGTCGGCGCCGCCATCCAGGCTTCCGTGCTGGCCGGCGAGCGCAAGGACGTGCTGCTGCTCGACGTCACGCCGCTGTCGCTCGGCATCGAGACGCTCGGCGGCAAGATGACCAAGCTGATCGAGAAGAACACCACGATCCCGACCAAGAAAGCCGAGACCTTCACCACGGCCGAGGACAACCAGACCGCGGTGACCATCCAGGTCTACCAGGGTGAGCGCGAGATCGCGTCGGCCAACAAGCAGCTCGGCCGCTTCGACCTGGCCGACATCCCGCCGTCGCCGCGCGGCGTGCCGCAGATCGAGGTGGCGTTCGACCTCGACGCCAACGGCATCCTCAACGTGCACGCCAAGGACAAGGCCACCGGCAAGTCGCAGTCCATCGTCATCAAGGCGAACTCGGGCCTGTCCGAGGCCGAGATCCAGAAGATGGTGAAGGACGCCGAGGCGCACGCCGAGGACGACAAGAAGTTCAACGAGCTGATCACGGCGCGCAACCAGGCCGACCACATGGTGCACGCGGTGGAGAAGTCGCTGAAGGACCTCGCCGCCGAGGTGCAGCCGGACGAGAAGACCGCGATCGAGGCGGCGCTGGCCGACCTGCGCGAGGCGATGAAGGCCGACGACAAGGACGCCATTACCTCGAAGACCGCGAAGCTGGCCGAGGCATCGGGCAAGCTGGCCGAGCGCGCCTACAAGAAGGCAAGCGAGGCCCAGGCCGGTGCCGCAGGCGCGGCTCCGGGGGCGGACGCCGGCGCCAAGAAGGACGACGTCGTCGACGCCGAGTTCAGCGAAGTGAAGGACGACAAGAAGTAAGGCTGTGTTCCCTCTCCCCGCGCGAGCGGGGAGAGGGCCAGGGTGAGGGGCCCCGGTGTCGAAACGCGATTACTACGAAGTGCTTGGCGTTGCGAAGGACGCCTCCGAGGACGACCTCAAGAAGGCTTATCGCCGGCTGGCGATGAAGTACCACCCGGACCGCAATCCCGGGAACCCCGACGCCGAGGCGCACTTCAAGGAGGCCGGCGAGGCCTACGAAGTGCTGACCGACCCGCAAAAGCGCGAGATCTACAACCAGTACGGCCACGAAGGCCTGCAGCGCGGCGCCGGCATGGGCGCCGGCGGCGATTTCCCGGGCGGTTTCTCCGACCTGTTCGGCGACATCTTCTCGGACATCTTCGGCGGCCAGCGCGGCGGACCGCGGCGCGGCGCCAACCTGCGTTACACCATGGAGCTGACGCTGGAGGAAGCCGCGTTCGGCACCGCGGCGCAGATCCGCATCCCCAAGCTCGACAACTGCGGCGAGTGCAAGGGGCAGGGCACGGCGAGCGGCAAGACGCCGCAGGCCTGCCCGACCTGCCGCGGCGCCGGCCAGGTCCGCATCCAGCAGGGCTTCTTCACGCTGCAGCAGACCTGCCCGCACTGCCGTGGCCGCGGCGCGGTGGTGACCGATCCATGCCCGGCGTGCCGCGGCGCGGGCCGCGTGCGCAGCGAGAAGACGCTCGAAGTGAAGATTCCACCCGGCGTGGACACCGGCGACCGCATCCGCCTGACCGGCGAGGGCGAGGCCGGCGACCGCGGCGCGCCGGCCGGCGACCTGTACGTGCAGGTCGTGGTCAAGCCGCATGACTTCTTCGAGCGCGACGGCTCCGACCTGCACTGCGACGTCCCGATCGGCATCGTCACCGCCACGCTCGGCGGCGAGCTGGAGGTGCCCACGCTGAAGGGCCAGGCGACCTTGAAGATCCCCGAGGGCACGCAGGGCGGGCGCAGGTTCCGCCTGCGCGGCCTCGGCGTGCAGTCGGTGCGCGGCGGCAGCATCGGCGACCTGCTGTGCACGGTGGTGGTCGAGACGCCGGTGAAGCTGTCGCGCAAGCAGAAGGACTTGCTGCAACAGTTCGGCAGCACGCTGGAGGCGGGGCACAGCCCTGGCTCCGAGTCCTGGCTCGACAAGGCCAGGAAGTTCATCGACGAGCACCTGAAGGCGTAATTGCGGTAACTTACCGGCGCCCCCACAGGGACTCGCCGATGAAGACCACTCGCATCGCCATCCATGGCGCCGCCGGCCGCATGGGCCGCGCCGTCATCCAGGCCGCGCTCGCCACGCAAGGCATGAAGCTGGTCGCCGCCATCGACCGCAAGGACAACGCCGAGCTCGGCGAGGACGTCGGCAGCGTCGTCGGCCAGGGCAACGTCGGCGTCGCGGTCGGTTACGTGATCGACCCGACCGCGGAGCCATTCGAGGTGCTGATCGACTTCACCCAGCCGGAAGCGACGCTGTCCGCGCTCGAGCTGTGCCGCGCGCACAAGAAGGCGGTGGTGATCGGCACGACCGGCTTCACGCCGGCCCAGCGCGACCTCATCGCGACGGCGGCGAAGGACATCCCGATCTGCACGGCGGCAAATTTCAGCATCGGCGTCAATGTCGTGCTCAGCCTGCTCGGCGATGCCGCGCGCCTGCTCGGCTCGCGCTATGACGTCGAGATCGTCGAAGCCCACCACCGCCACAAGGCCGACGCGCCCTCGGGTACGGCGCTGGCGATGGGCGAGGAAGTGGCGCGGGCGCTGGGCCGCAGCCTGAAGGAGTGCGCGGTCTACGGCCGCGAGGGCCAGACCGGCGCGCGCACGCGCGAGGCGATCGGCTTTGCCACGGTGCGCGGGGGCGACGTCATCGGCGACCACACCGTGATGTTCCTCGGCGAAGGCGAGCGCGTGGAGATCTCGCACAAGGCGACCAGCCGGCTGAACTTCGCCCAGGGCGCGCTGCGCGCGGCGGCGTGGCTGGCCGGCCGCAAGCCGGGGCTGTATTCGATGCAGGACGTGCTGGGCGGCTGAACCGGCATGGCCCTGCGGCGCGCGACGCGCGCGGATGTTGCCGAAATCCTGCGCCTGATCCGGGCGCTGGCCGAGTACGAGAAGCTCTCCGGCGAAGTCCTCGCCACCGAGGCGGCGCTGGCCCAGACCCTGTTCGGCGACCGGCCGACCGCCGAAGTGCTGTTGGCGGAGGAGGGCGGTCGCGCCGTGGGCTTCGCCCTGTTCTTCCAGAACTACTCGACCTTCCTCGGCAAGCCGGGCATCTACCTCGAGGACCTGTTCGTCGAGCCGGCATCCCGCGGTCAGGGCCTGGGCAAGCAGCTGCTGCGGGCCATCGCCCGGCTTGCCGTCGAGCGCGGCTGCGGGCGCTTCGAATGGGCGGTGCTCGACTGGAACGAGCCGGCGATCGGTTTCTACCAGAGCCTCGGCGCCAAGCCGATGGCCGACTGGACCGTGATGCGGCTGACCGGCGAGGCGCTGAAGAAGCTCGGCTCCTGAGCCACCCCGGTCTTACACTGGCCGGGTGACCAATACCCCCATCAAGGGCCGTGGCGCGCTGTCCAACCCCGCAGGCCGTTTCGAGTCGCTGGCGCGCGGCGTCATCGACGACGGCTGGGGCTCGCTCGAAGACGAGGCGCCGCCGCCCAATACCGTCGTCGTCGCCGATCCGGCGCGCTCGATCATCACTTACAACCAATCCCCGGACATCGGCTTCTCGCGCTCGATCAATCCCTATCGCGGCTGTGGCCACGGCTGCCCGTATTGCTTC
>JANNLM010000258.1:0-2791 GCA_031396825.1 Gammaproteobacteria bacterium
GCCGGGCTGAACAGGCCGGGGACGGGCGCGCTACCATTTGCGCGTCCCATGAGCCTGCCGATCTGGAAGCCCGACGCCCGCCGCGCCGCGGCTACGCACATGGCTGCGTTCACGCAACTCGTAGGACGCGAGAAGAACCAGGACGCGCCGCGCGTCAACGGGATGCGTACCGGCGACTACGACCTGCTGTGGCGCTGGTCGATCCGCAACCCGGCGCGTTTCTGGGAACTGGTCTGGCAGTACTGCGAGGTGCGCGCCTCGCGGCCCGCCGACCAGGCGCTGAGCAACCCGATGCTGATGCCCGGCGCCAAGTGGTTCGAAGGGGCCAAGCTGAACTTCGCCGACAATCTTTTGAACGGCGGGCTGCTGCGCCAGAGCGGCACGCGCCAGGCGCTGGTCGCGCTTGACGAAAGCGGCCGGCGCCGCGCGCTGACCGCCGACGAGCTGCGCGAGAGCGTGCGCGCGGTGGCCGCGGCGCTGAAGGCCGACGGCGTCGGCCCGGGCGACCGGGTCGCCGGCTTCCTGCCGAACACGCTGGAGACCGTGGTGGCGATGCTGGCGACGGCCAGCCTCGGTGCGATCTGGTCGTCGTGCTCGCCCGACTTCGGCCTCGACGGCGTACTCGAGCGCTTTGGCCAGATCGGTCCCAAGGTGCTGTTCGCCTGCGACGGCTACCGCTATGCCGGCAAGGCGGTGGACACGCGCGAGCGCGTGGCGCAGGTCTGCGCGAAGCTGCCGGAACTCAAGCGCCTGGTCATCGTGCCGTTCCTCGAGGACCGCCCCGAGCTGGCCGGCTTGCGCGGCGCGGTGCGCTTCCCGCAGTACGCGGCGGCGGGCGCGCTCGAGTTCGCGCAGCTGCCGTTCGACCATCCGCTCTACATCCTGTACTCGTCCGGCACGACCGGGGCGCCCAAGTGCATCGTGCACGGCGCCGGCGGCACGCTGCTGCAGCACCTCAAGGAACTGGTCCTGCACACCGACGTGCGCGCGGGCGACAAGCTGTTCTTCTATACGACCTGCGGCTGGATGATGTGGAACTGGCTGGTGTCGGGGCTGGCCGCAGGCGCCACGGTGGTGCTGTACGACGGCGCACCCATGCACCCGGGCCCCGAGGCGTTGTGGCAGCTGGCCGCGAGCGAGGGCTTCACGCAGATGGGCGTCAGCCCGCGCTACCTCGCGGCGCTGGAGAAGAGCGGCTACGCGCCGCACAAGCACCACAAGCTGCCGTCGCTGCGCACGCTGCTGTCCACCGGTTCGCCGCTGGCGCCCGAGCAGTTCGACTTCGTCTACCGCGAGATCAAGGCCGACGTGCAGCTGGCGTCGATCTCCGGCGGCACCGACATCATTTCCTGCTTCGCGCTCGGCGACCCGCAGCTGCCGGTGTACCGCGGCGAGCTGCAGTGCCGCGGCCTGGGCATGGCAGTGGACGTGCTCGACGGCGCCGGCAAGCCGGCCCGCACCACGCCGGGCGAGCTGGTCTGCACGCGCCCGTTCCCGTCCATGCCGCTCGGCTTCTGGAACGATCCCGGCGGCAAGCGCTTCCGCGCCGCGTATTTCGAGCGCTTTCCCGGCATCTGGCACCACGGCGACTACGCGCAGATCATGCCGACCGGCGGCCTCGTCATCAGCGGGCGTTCCGACGCGACGCTCAACCCGGGCGGCGTGCGCATCGGCACCGCCGAGATCTACCGCATCGTCGACGCGCTGCCCGAGGTGCAGGAATCGGTGGCGGTCGCGCATCGCCACGACAACGACGAGCGCATCGTGCTGTTCGTGCGGCTGCGCGACGGCGTGGCCTGGTCCGAGGACCTCAAGCAGGCCATCCGCGGCGCGATCCGCGCGCGCCTGACGCCGCGCCACGTGCCGGCGCAGGTGTTGCCGTGCCCCGAAGTGCCGCGCACCATCAGCGGCAAGATCACCGAGCTGGCGGTGCGCGAGCTGATCCACGGCCGCCCGGTGAAGAACGCCGACGCGCTGGCCAACCCGCGCTCGCTCGAATACTTCAAGTCGCTCCGACCGGAGGCATTGTTCTGACATGACCCGCACCCCCCAGAGAACACTTGTTCTGCTGCGCCACGGCCAGAGCCAGTGGAACCTGGAAAACCGCTTCACCGGCTGGGTCGACGTGGACGTCACGGCCCAGGGCATGGCCGAGGCGAGGAACGCCGGCGAGCTGATGAAGGCCGAGGGCCTGCAGTTCGACGTCGCCCACACCTCGGTGCTCAAGCGCGCCGTCCGCACGCTGTGGACCGCGCTCGACGCCATGGACCAGATGTGGATCCCGGTGCACAACACCTGGCGGCTGAACGAGCGCCATTACGGCGCGCTGCAGGGCCTCGACAAGGCGCAGATGACCGCGCTGCACGGCGAGGCGCAGGTCAAGGTCTGGCGCCGCTCGTACGACGTGCCGCCGCCGCCGATGAAGAAGTCCGACCCGGGGCACCCGAAGCACGACCGGCGTTACGAGGACGTGCCCGCGAAGCTGCTGCCGTCCACCGAGTCGCTGAAGACCACGCTCGAGCGCGTGCTGCCGTACTGGCACAAGTCCATCGCGCCGGACCTCAAGCAGGGCCAAGCGGTGCTGGTGGCCGCGCACGGCAACAGCCTGCGCGCGCTGTACAAGTACCTGACCGGCATGTCCGAGCAGGCGATCGTCGAGATGAACATCCCGACCGGCATCCCGCTGCTGTTCAAGCTCGACGCGAAGCTCAAGCCCAGGTCGCACCGCTACCTCGGCGATCCCGAGGCGGCGAAGCGCGCCGCCGAGGCGGTCGCGCGCCAGGCGCAGCGC
>JANNLM010000271.1:0-9680 GCA_031396825.1 Gammaproteobacteria bacterium
AGTGCGATGTCCTCCCCGAGGTTACGCTGCGCGGACGGTTCCGCCGTGCGGGCCTGCATTTCGGCCGCGAACGCTCGCGTGATCTCGGCGGCCGTTCCGAACCCTTGCATCCGGCCCTGCTCGAGGTACAGCGCGGACTGACACAAGGCCTGGATCGCGCCCAGATTGTGACTGACCAGGACCACAGTACGGCCTGCGTGAGCCACCTGCGACATGCGGCCCATGCATTTGCGCTGGAACGCCACGTCGCCCACCGCGAGCACCTCGTCCACCAACAGGATGTCCGGCTCGAGATGGGCGGCGACCGCGAACGCCAGACGCACGTACATGCCGCTGGAATAATGCTTCACCGGCGTGTCGAGAAAACGCTCGACTTCCGCGAAGGCGACGATCTCGTCGAACTTGCGGCGAATCTCGGCCCGCCGCATGCCGAGGATCGCACCGTTGAGATAGATATTTTCGCGACCGGTAAGCTCAGGATGAAAGCCGGTGCCGACCTCCAGTAGGCTCGCGACACGGCCGCGGATGCGCGCGCGTCCGACGGTCGGCTCCGTAATGCGGGCCAGGATCTTGAGCAGCGTGCTCTTGCCGGCCCCGTTGCGGCCCACTACGCCAACCACCGCGCCCATCGGGATGTCGAAGCTCACATCGCGCAGCGCCCAGAAGCGCTCCGGTCGCGCGCGCTTGCGGAACGGCGTGGTGAACGCGTGTGCGAGCATTTCGCGGAACGTTTCCTGCGAGCGCTGCCGCGCACCAATCACGTACTCCTTGCCCAAGCCCTGCACGCCGATCGCCGTCATGACTAGACGATGTCCGCGAAGCGGCGTTCGACGCGTTCGAAATACGCGACCGCGACGAGCAACATGACGATGGAGACGCCGATCGAAATGGCGATCGCCATTCCGTCGAACGGCCGCCCGAGGAAAGCCGACCGGAAACCCTCGATCAGGCCAGTCATCGGGTTGAGCTCGATGAGCCACTGCCAGCGCGCGGGAACCAGGCTGGCTGGATACACGACCGGCGTGGCGAACATCCAGAACTGCAGCAGGAACGGGATGACGTAGCGGAAATCCCGGTACGCGACGGTGAGCGCGGAAAGCAGCGTGCCGGCGCCGAGCGCGGCCACCACGACCCCGAACAGCAGCAGCGGCACCGCCAGCAGGTTCAGCGTCCAGCCCACGTCGTAATAGACCATGAGCCCCAGCAGGATCAGCGCGGCGATCAGGAAATCCACCAGCCACGACCCGATGGACGCCAGCGGCACGATCAGGCGCGGAAAGTAGACCTTGCTGATCAGGTTGGACGAGCCCAGCACCGAGTTGGCCGAACTGCTGAGCGCGTTGGCGAAGAACGTCCACGGCAGCAGCGCGCAGTACGCAAAAATAGGGTACGGGAACCCATCCGAGGGCATGCCCGCCAGCCGCCCGAAGAAAATCGAGAACACGACCATCAGCATCACCGGCTGGATCACGGCCCACGCCGCACCGAGCACGGTCTGCTTGTAGCGCACCTTGATGTCGCGCTCGGTCAGCACCCACAGCAGCTCGCGGTAGGCCCACAGCTCGCGCAGGTCGAGCGCACGCCAGCCGCGCGACGCCTCGATGACCGTCACGTGCTCGTGACCGAAGTACTCCTCGTGCAGCGGGCGTTGCGCGCTCACGGCGCCGTTCTCGCGTGGAACTGCAGCATGTCCTGCGCGTGCTGCCGGAAGGCCGCTGGCTCAAAGCGCTTGCCGCGCTGTGGATCCGGCCGCGGCGCGCCAAGGGCGCGCTCGATGGCCTCGGCAACGGCCATCGCGTCGCCGGGCGCAACCATGGTCCCGATGGCGCCATCGGCCAGCGGATCGGCGCTGCCATCCTTGCTGCCCGCAATCACCGGCAGGCCGGTCGCGGCGGCTTCCAGGAACACGATGCCGAATCCCTCTTTCGCGCTGGGCATGACGAACACGTCCGCGAGGCGGTAGTAATCGAGAAACTCACTATCGCTTACCTGCCCGGCAAAGTGCACCCGATCGGCGACCCCGCAGTCGCGTGCGAGCTGCTCAAGCCGGGGGCGATCGTCGCCGTCGCCCGCGATGACGTATGCGAGATCCGGCATCCGGGGCACGAGCTGCTTGAGCGCCGCGAGCACGGTGTCGTGCCCCTTGTAACGGTCGCCGCGGCTGATGCGGGCCACGGTGAGGATGATGCGTCGCCCTTCGACGCCGAGCTTGCGGGCCAGCGGCTCCGGCTTCGGCCCGGGCGTAAAGCGCTCATCTACCGTGCACGGCAATACCCGCACGCGGTGCGCGGGTACATCGGCCCACTCCAGGAAGCGCGCCCGCGTATAGCGGCTGATGGCGGTGACAAGGTGCGCGTGGTGCATCGCGCGAGCGCGCAGCGGAGCCGGCCGCTGCCAGGCCTCGATGCCGTAGATCTGCACCCACAGGGGAATTCCCTGCAGCCTCGAGATTGCCTCGGCCACCGGCGCGAGGTGAAGGTGGCCGCACAGCACGACGTCGTAGCGGGGTCCGGCGATCCCTCGCCAGAGCGCACGCAGCGCGTATCCGGCTCGCCCGCCCCCAGCCGTGGCCTGGCGCACCTTCGCCGGCAACGCCGCTTCACGCCGCGGCGCATGCCGGCACAGCACGTCAACACCTTCCACGTCCGGCGCACCGGCGATGGCGCCGAGCAGGTCGCGATTGAACCGCGCGATGCCCCCATCGCCGCCGAAGGCATCGGACACCAGCGCGAGCACCTTCATGCGGCCTGCCCGAATTCGCGCATCAACTCGCCCGCCCAGGCTCGCGCCCATGGCCCCTGCGCCGGCTCGCGGCGCAGGGCGCGCTGCAGCCAGCGGTCGATCGGCGTGGTGAAGCCGGTCTTCGGCCGCTGCCGGGTGCGATCCGGCAGCGGCAGCCGCGGCACGCCGGCGAGGACGGACTTGCCCGTCACGGCGCCGCTGCGGATCCACGGCGCCAGGCGCCGCAGCAGCGCAGGGTCCACCAGCGGCACGCGCACCTCGATCGAGTGCGCCATCGCCGCCCAGGCCGAAACGCGCAGCAAATGGTAGCGCATGTACATCTGCGACTCCAGCGACGCAATGCGCGCGTGCGCGTTGCCCGGATCGGGCACCAGCGCGCGTCGCGTGAGGCCGACGGCGTCGAGGCGCTCGAGCCCCTCGCGCCAGGTTGCCTCGGGCAGCCGGCCGCGCAGTTCCGATGGCAGGAACAAGCCGCGCTTGAGCAGGTAGGCGCCGGCGTAACTGCCGCCATATCGCACCATGCCCGCCAGCTTGGGCGAGACGCGGCCGGCGGCCGGCCGCAGCAACAGCTCGAACAGCTCGCGCGCGCCCGGGATCCGCGACGGCACCGCCATCCAGCGCACCCACCGCGGGATGGCCTGGAACGAGGGATAGCCGCCGAACAGCTCGTCGCCGCCCAGCCCGGACAGGGCCACCTTCAGCCCCTGCTCCCGCGCCGCCTTGGCCACGAACCAGGTGTTGATGCCATCGATGGTCGGCTGGTCCATGGCTTCGAGGATGCGCGGCAACTCCGCCTCGAACTCCTCGAACGAGACCCGCCGCACGGTGTGCCTGGCGCCGTACTGGGCAGCGACTTGCGCTGCGAGCGGCGCCTCGTCCTGCTCGGTCCCGGCGAACTCGTCGAACGCCAGCGTGATGGCGCGGACATCGCGGTAGCCGCACTCGGCCATCAGGGCCAGCAGCGTCCCGGAGTCCACGCCGGCCGACAGGAACAGGCCGACCGGAACATCCGCGACGAGGTGATAGCGGACCGACTCGAGCAGCGCGGCGCGGACTTCCACTGTCGCATCGCTCCCGGTCGCGGGCTGCGCCTGCGCCAGCACCTGCGCAATCGAGGCGTGCGGCTGCGGCGCGCTGGCCCCGAGGCGGTCGACCCACATGAAATGCCCGGCCGGAACCTGGCGGATACCCCGGTACAAGGTGAACGGCTCGGGCACGTGGCCCCACAGATAGAAGCCGGCGATCCCGGCCGGCTCGAACGAGCGGTCGATGCGGCCACCCGCGAGCAGTGCCTTGACCTGGGACGCCACGCGCAGCGTCCAGCCGTCGTCCGAGTAGTACAGCGGCTTGATGCCGTAGGCGTCGCGCGCCAGCAGCATCGCGCCCTTCGCCGCGTCCCACAGCACGAAGGCGTACATGCCGCGCAGCTCGCCAAACATGGCCGTGCCGCGGCGGCGATACAACTCGAGCAGCACCTCGGTATCCGAGTGCGTGCGGAAGCGCGCGCCCTCGCCCTCCAGCGCGGCGCGCAGCTCGCGATAGTTGTAGATCTCGCCGTTGAAGCTGATGACCACCTGGCCATCGGCGGTCGCCATCGGCCCGGCCGCCTCGGGGCTGAGGTCGATGATCGCCAGGCGCCGGTGGCCGAGCCCGACCCTGCCCTCCCCGCCGAACCAGTCCGCCGCGCCATCGGGGCCGCGCGCCGCCATGTGGTCGCGGATGCGGCGCAGTTCGGCGCCGTCGACCGGATTGGCCGCGTAGTGGTACGCGAAAATCCCCGCAACTCCGCACACGGCGCGCGCGACTCCACAGGATGTATTGACCACAGCCTAACCCAGAAAAACCGGGACAAAAACATCGACTTATGCTGAAATGCCCTCAGTTTCGGAAACGGGCCGGACGGGCATGGTGCGTCGGGGGGTGTGGCACGCGATGGTGATGGCGGCGCTTTTGCCCGCCGTCGCGAACGCGCAGGTCGATGTCGACTCGGGGCGCGCCTCGGCGGAAGTGCTCGCCTCGGGCGTTTACACCGACAACTTCTACTACGACACAAACAACGAGCCGCAGGAGGCCGCGTATGGCGCCCTGGTCGCGCCGCGCGCTACCTACAAAGCCACCAAGGGCCGCCTCGATCTGATGGCATCGGCCTCAGGCGAGTTCGCCACGTTCAACACGCCGGGCGGCATGGACGATTACGAGGACGCGCGCCTCGGCTTCAACACGTCCTGGCTCGCCACCAACCGCGGCCGCCTCGACCTGCGCGCAGGCTTCGACCGCTCGCACGACCCGTTCGGCATCAATCGCACCGAGGACGCCACGGTGCAGGACCAGGAACTCGACATCTGGCACAGCCTGCAGGCCGGCGCGCTGTTCCATTACGGCGCTCCCGAGGCCGTGCTGAACACCGAGGTCGGGGTGTCGGTGCTGCAGAAGTCCTACCAGACCAACGAAGCGGCGACGCGCTTCCTCGATTTCACCAGCAGCTCGCTGCACTACACGGTGTTCTACAACTTCAGCCCGAAGACCGCGACGCTGTTCGATTTCGTGCGCACCAACATCCATTTCGACGAATCGTTCGGCCCGCTCGATGCGCGCGACGGCGACGAGTACCGCCTGCGCACCGGCGTGCGCTGGCTCGCCAGCGGCAAGACCTCCGGCGACCTGCGCGTCGGCGTGTTCCGGCGCGAATTCGAGGACTCTTCCGCGGCCGAGGAAGGGCTCGACTGGCAGGTCGCGCTGCAGTGGGCGCCGCGCGCGCGGACCCTGCTCGAGCTGGAAGGCACCCGTGGCTCGCAGGAGAGCTACCGCATCGACACGCGGGTCAACATCACGCGCTCGGCCACGCTGCGCTGGAAGCAGTACTGGGGCGCCCGCGCCAGCAGCCAGGTGAGCGCCGGCCAGGTCGAGACGGAGTTCATCGGCCTTGGGCGCAAGGACACTGCCTATAATGTCCGCCTGGGTCTGGAATACATGTTGAGCCGCTCGTTGTCGGCGGTCGCATCAGCGGAAACCTTCTCGCGTACCTCGAATGAGCCTGATTCCGAGTTCGATCGCCTCAGCGCCTTTGCCGGCGTCCGGCTGGCTTACTAGAGGTCGCGCGCAGGCCGGCACGGCATTGCTCGCCCTCGCGGCGGCGCTCGCCGGGTGCGCCGGCGGCACGCGCCCCGCAACGCCGCCCGCGGCCGCAACACCCGACCTGTCGGCCTACCGCCTGGGCATCGGCGACCGCCTGCGCATCAGCGTCTTCGGCGAGCCCGACCTGTCGCTGGAAGCGGACATCGATGCCACCGGCCACCTCAGCTATCCGCTGCTCGGCAGCGTCCCGGCGGCAAGGAAGACGGCCTCCCAGCTGGCAGCCGACCTCGCCAGGGGGCTGGCCAACGGTTATCTCAAGAACCCCGACGTGCGCGTGGCCGTCGTCCAGTACCGCTCGATCTACGTGACCGGCCAGGTGAACCGGGCCGGGGCGTATCCCTATTCGATGGGGCTGACCGTCGAGAAGGCGCTGACGCTGGCCGGCGGCATGACCCGGATCGCCTCCGAGCGCGGCATCTACCTGCTGCCGGAGGATGCGCCCTCGAGCCAGCGCCGGCGCGCGCGCCTCGACGAGCCGGTCCTTCCCGGCGACACGATCGTGGTCGAGGAGAGCCTGTTCTGAGTCGGCGTATGCTGGCCGCATGAACCAGCAGCTCCCGGCAACCGCCATGCCCGAGACCGGCGGCTTGCAGCTCATGGACGTGCTGCGGCTCGTCAACCACTACCGCTGGCAGTTGCTGGCGCTGGCCGGCCTGTTCGCGGTGCTCGGCATCGTGGCGGCCTTCTCCGCCACGCCCATCTACCGCGCCACGCTGACGGTGATGATCGAGAGCCAGACCGAGCGCGTCGCGCCGGTGCAGGACGTCTACGACCCGGGTTTTGCCAGTTACGAGTACTACGGCACGCAGATGGAGTTGCTGCGCTCCCGTGAGTTGCTCGGGCGCGTCGTCGACCGCCTGGGCCTGGCGCCGACCGAGGCTCAGCCGGTGCCGCAGAAGTCCTTCCTGCGACGCCTGTTCGGCCTGCAGTGGCTGCCGTTCCTGGGAGGCGACGAAGCGCCCGAGATGATTCCCGCCGCGCAGTTGCGCGACGACGCCATCGGCGGCTTGCTCGGGCAACTCAAGGTCGAGATGGTGCCGCGCACGCAGCTCGTGCGCGTCTCCATCGAATCGGCGAGCGCGGTGCAGGCTGCGGCGCTGGCCAACGCCATCGGCGAAGCCTACGTCGAGAGCGGCCTCGATTCGCGCTTCGAGGCTACCGAGCGCGCCACGCGCTGGCTCACGCAACGCCTCGACGACATGCGCGTGAAGCTCGAAGTCTCCGAGCGTGCGCTGCAGGCCTACCGCGAAAAGCACCAATTGGTGAACGTCGGCGGCTCCCGCGGCCTGTACGAGGAGGAAGTGACCGACAACGCACGCAAGCTGCGCGAGGCGCAGGCCAAGAAGACCCAGCTCGGCAGCACCTACTGGAAGATCCAGCAGGCCGGCGGAGACCCGAAGAAACTGCAGGAAATCAGCGCGCTGCTGCTCGACGACCCGGTGCAGCGGGCCACCGACGCCCTGGTCCAGGCCGAGCAGGGCGTGAAGCAGTTGCAGGAGCGCTACGGCGAGAAGCATCCGCAGATGGCGACCGCCAAGGCGCGGCTCGACACGGCCCAGCGCTCCTACGACGAGGCGCTGCGGCTGGCGGCCAACGGCGTCAAGGCCGAGTACGAGATCGCGGCGGAGACCGAGCGTGCCCTGTCGTCAGTCCTCGAAACCGGCCGCAGCCAGATCCGCAAGCTCGACGAGCGCGATTACGAGCTGACCGCGCTGGAGCGCGACGTGCAGGCCGGCCGCGAGCTCTACGACGTGTTCCTCAAGCGCTTCAAGGAAACCGACACGGCCGCGCGCTACGACCACTTCAACGCGCGCATCGTGGATCCGGCGGTGGTGCCACAGGCGTCGTTCAAGCCCAACCGGATGCGCATCATCCTGAACTGGACCCTGGCCGGCGTGCTGCTCGGCCTGGGCCTGATCGGGCTGCGCCACGTGCTGAGCGAAACGGTGCGCTCGCTCGAGCAGCTCGAGCAGGCCACGCAGTTGCCCGTGCTCAGCTTGCTGCCCAAGGCGATGTTCGAGGACCGCTCCGCGGTGCCGGCGCTGTGCCTCAACGAGCCGCGCGCGCCGTTCTCCGAGGGGATTCGCAGCATCCGCGCGTCGCTGTACCTCAGCGACGTGGACAAGCGCATGCGCAAGATCCTGTTCACCTCGGCGCAGGCCGGCGAAGGCAAGACCTCGGTCGCGGCCGGGTTCGCCGTCACGCTCGGCCAGATGGAGAAGGTGCTGCTGATCGAAACCGACCTGCGCGCGCCGGTGCTGAAGAAGGTGTTCGGCATCGACGCCAGGGCGCCGGGCCTGGTCGAGGTGCTCACCCACGAGGTCAAGCTCGAGCAGGCGCTGTTCCGCCACGTGGCCAGCGGCATCCATGTCCTGCCGGTTGCGGCGATCCCGGCCAACCCGGGGGAAGTCATCGCCTCGGCGGCATTGCACAAGCTGATCGCCGACGTGTCGCAGCGCTTTGACCGCATCGTGTTCGACTCGGCGCCCTGCCATGCCGGCAGCGACACCTTCGTGCTGTCGAACCAGATGGACGCGGTGCTGCTGGTGATCCACGCCACCCAGACCAGCATGCGTGCGGTGCACGGCGCGGTTAAGCAGCTGCGCGCCGCGCAGGCGCCGCTGCTCGGCCACGTGCTCAACCAGGTCGACCCGCGCGGTTCGCAGGCCTACGGCGCGCACTACTACGGCTATGGCTATGGTTACGGCTATGGCCACGGCGCGCGGACCGGCGGCGCCTGATGCAGAAGCCGGCCCTCGCGGGCGCGGCGGTGGTATTGCTGCTGAACCTGCTGGCCCTCGCCGCCAGCCTTTACGGTCACTACGCCGAACAGCGGCTCGATAACCTGCCCGACGAGCGCGCGACGCGCGCCGGCGCGCACGCCGCCACGCTGGCGCCCTGGTCGGCGCCGTACCGCGCGCTGAACGGATGGACCCTGGGCGAATCCGGCGACTTCGCCGGCGCTGACGCGGCCTACCTGCGGGCGCTGAAGCTCGCGCCGGCCGATCCGCTGCTGTGGGCCGAGTACGCGCTGGTGCTCGGGCGCAATCGCGTGTTCGACGAGCGGCTCACGCTCGCCACCACGCGTGCGCTGGCACTGGCCCCGGCCTCGCCGGCCGTGCGCCAGGGCGTGGCGCGCATGGCCCTGAGCTACTGGCGCTTCGGCTCGCCCGAGGTGCGTGAACTGTGGCGCCAGAGCCTGCGCTGGGAGCTCGACCACAACCGCGCCGTGTTCCTGCAGGCCGTCGAGCGCGACGGTCACCGGCGCGCCTTCTGCGCCCTCCACACCGCGGACCTGGGCGAGCAGGAGTGGTGCCGCCGTGCGTAACGACGGCTGGATTTTCCTCGCGCTCGCCGCGCTGCTGGTGTGGCTGCCCCTGCCCTGGGGCAGCCGCCCGGTTGCCGCCATGGCGCTGTTCGGCGCCGTCGTCGCCGCACTGACCACCGCGCGGCTGGCGCTCGCCGCGTCCGGCCGCCTGCCGTTGCCGGCGTTGCCGGGCGCCGCTCGCCTGGCGCTGGCGCTGTGGCTGGGTTGGGTCGCCTGGATCGGCATGCAGATGGTGCCGCTGCCGGCTGCGCTGCTTTCGGTGCTGTCGCCGCGCGCAGCCGAGGCGCACGCAGCGGTCGATGCACTCGCGCCCGGCGCGGCGCTGCATACGACAAGCCTGATGCCGGGCGCGACCTTCGAGCACTGGCTGCTGAGCCTCGCGCTGCTGTGCGCGTTCTGGCTGGTGCTCGCGGTCTGCGCCCAGCAGCGCCGGCGCCAGCGCTGGCTGCTGCTGGTGCTGCTGCTGTCGGGCCTG